>DATFDC010000485.1:0-3744 GCA_035252415.1 Solirubrobacteraceae bacterium | reverse complement strand
GCGAGGGGGATGGTCCGCGCGTGGCTCAAGGCGGGCGTGGTCGAGAACGGCCGGTTGTCCCGCACCGAGGAGGGAACTCCCCAGGGCACAAAATGAGCAGCTGCTCATTTTCCGCCGTATGAGCAGCGGTGGGTTATGCGCAGTGCTGGCCTGGGTCCCGTGCGGTGGGCGGGGTTGACGGTCGAACGCTGCGCATAACGCGCGCTGGGATCGGCGCTCAGAGGCTGGTGAGCCAGGTGAGCAGGTCGGGGTTTTGGTTCCATTCGGGTAGTTCGGCGCTGACGACTTGGTCGTAGACGGCTTCGAGGGCTTTGCGTTTCGCTTCGGTCGAGGCGCGCGCGTAGATGTCGGTGGTGGACAGGTCGACGTGGCCGAGGATGTCGCGGATGTAGGGCAACGGGACGCCCGCGTCGCAGAGGTGCATCGCCCGGGCGTGTCTCAGGACGTGGGGGCTCAGTTGCGCGTCGGTGAGCGCCGGATCGGCCGATTGCGTTTGGTATTTGTGGAGGATCCAGGCGATCCCACCGCGACTGAGTTTCGCTCGGTGTTGGTTGAAGAACACCGGGCGGTCATCACGGCCGGGGCGGTCGAGACCTCGCTCGGCGAGGTAGGCGGCCAGCAGCGCCGTTGTGTTGGTGTCGATCGGGACGTGCCTGGTTTTGCGGCCTTTGCCGGTCAGCGCGACGATCGCGGGATCCTCGAGGCGGATGTCGCGGACGCAGAGGTCGGCGAGTTCTTGGACGCGGGCGGCGGTGTCGTAGAGGGTGGCCAACAGGGTCGCGTCACGCCGGCCTTGGCGGGTGGAGCGGTCGGGCAGGGCGAGCAGCTGCCGGGTCTGCTCGACGGTCAGGTGGGCGATCGCCGGCTGGTCGTGTTTGCTTGAGGGGATCTGGAGGATGTCCTGGCAGCACGCCATCCGCGCGGGGTCCTGGGTTTGTAGCCAGCGGTAGAACGAGCTGATCGCGGCGAGCCGCTGGTTGCATGTCGAGGGGCGGTTGTGGCGCTCGGTGCGTAGCCAGGCGAGGAAGGCGGTGATCACGGGCACGTCGATCAGCTCGAGCGTGAGTCGCTCGGGCGCGATGTGCCGCTCGTCACGCAGGTAGCAGATCAGCAGCTTGAACGTGTCGCGATAGGAGCTGATCGTGTTCGGTGAGCAGCCGCGCAGCCCGGCGAGGTGATCGGTCAGGAAGCGGCGTAGGTGAACGGCGAAGTCAGTCGCCATCAGCCGGCCCTCCGGTCGCGGGCGGGACGATGTCGCCGAACGCCTGCGTCACGCGGGCGGTGATGTCCGGATAGGACTCCGCGGTCAAGCGCAGGTAGTACGCGGTGTCACCGATCGAGGAGTGCCCGAGATACGTTTGCAGCACCGGCAAAAGCGCGCTCACGTTCTCGCCTCGCGCGAACCAGGATCGGAGGTTGTTCACCGCCATCGCGTGACGCAGGTCATGGACTCTCGGGCCGTGGCCGCGGCCGCCGTGCGGGATCCGCGCCTGCCACAGAAACCTGCGGAAGTTGTGGTTGACGTTGTTCAGCGTCAACGGCACGCCCGGGGTGGCGCCGGGGAAGAACCACTCCCAGCCCGGCTGTCCGGCGAGCCTGGCGTGATATTCGGCGAATCGTTCGCGCAGCGGTTCTGAGACGGGGAGTTGCCGGTCCTTGCCGCCTTTCGCCTCACGGATCTGCAAGACGCCGATCTCAATCTCGACATCCCGGACGCGCAACAGGCGGGCTTCAGAGCAGCGCAGCCCGCACGCGTAGATCGTGCGGAACAGGACCGGCATCACCAGATGCCGGAACGGCACCTCCGGGCAGTAGCGGCAGCGGTCGGTCGCGTCAAACAGCGCCGCCAGCTCCCGGTCGCTGTAGATGTGCGGGACGTACCGCGCCGGCTTTTGCAACACCCCGGCCGGCAGCAGATACGCCTCGACACCACGGCGGTGAAGCCAGCGAGCGAGCTCCCTGACCGGCGCGATCAGGCTGACCATGGTCGCCGGCGTCACCGCCCGCCCCCTTGCCGCGGCGATCCACGCCTCAACGGACGCTCGCGTGACCGTCTCGATGCCGGGGAACTCGCTGGCGCAGAACGCCTCGAACCGCGCCAGGACCCGCTCCTCGCTCACGTACTTGTAGCCGACCGCCCGTTTCTCGCAGACCAGGCCGCTGATCGCGTCCGCGAGCGTCACCGCGGCGCTCATCGCGACACCTCCGACCGCGACGGCTGTGACGTCGACGGCTGCGACGCCGGGGCGTCCGGGTCCAACGCGCACTTGGCCAACAGCCGCAGCGAGGACTTCAAATACACGCCGGTGGACTCGACGGACTGGTGGCCGAGGATGTCGGCGATCCGCTCGACCGGCGTGCCGTCCTCCATCAACCGGGTCGCGAGCGTGTGCCGCAGCGAGTGCATCCCACGACGACGCTTCTCACTCAGCGGCACGCGCGCGACGCGAGCGTGCTTGACCAGGATCTGATGCAGATGGTCCTGGTCGGAGAACGGGCCGATCGGAGCGGTATGCCGCAGAAACACCTCAGGGCACTCGCACGCGGGCCGGCCGCTGCGGACGTAGTCGATGATCGCCCAGCCGACATCCTTGAGCAGCGGCAGAACGACCCGCCGTCCGGTCTTCGCCTGCACCACCGAGATCCGGTTCCCCGGCCAGTCGAGATCAGCGAACCGCAGTCGCTTGACGTCGACGGCTCGCAGACCGAGCCGGCAGATCATCAGCACGATCGCGTAATCACGCTTCCCGGACGGGTTCGCGCGATCGATCGCGTACAACACCTTCGCGACGTCGGCCGGCTCCCAGACCGACGGCACCCTCGCCTGCCTGGTCGACTTGACCGCCGGAACCGTCCCGAGCACCGCCTCCTCGACCAGTCCCCCACCGATAGCGAACCGCAACAGCGACCTGACCGCGCACAGCTTGTGCTCCACCGTCTTGGCCTGATAGCCGGCCAGGGTCGCAACGAACGCGCTGATCACCGTGCCGTCCAGCGCGGCCAGCCCGCCGCGGCTCGCGGTGAACGCGAGGAACTCCCCGGCGACCGAGCCATACGCCCGGACCGTCGAGACCGCGCAACCATCGGCCCGCAGCCACGCCCCGAACCCGGCCAGAACGTCTGCCTGCTCGGCGCTCAGCTTGCTCACCGTGCGGGAGTAGCGGCGCAGCACCGACCCATGCACCGCGAAGTCGTCCAGCATCGCCGCGACCCGAAACACGTACACATCGGTCTGCTTCAGCGTCCCGACCTGCTCCTTCGCGAAGAAGCCGCCGCACGCTTCATCGACCCAGGCCATCGCGACATCCAGCGAGAACTCCTCCACGCCCCGCGACGCGAACCACCGCTCCAGACGTCGCCAATACCCGCGATACCACTTCAGCGTCGACGGCTGATAGCCCAGACGCACCAACTCGGCATCCAACGCGGACACCAGCTCACAAACAGCAGCCATCACGCCACCTCCGATCACGAACGACCGGACACCACGCCCGAGCCGCGTGACCAGAGCCTCTTCAGCGTTATGCGCAGCGCTCGACCGTCAACCCCGCTCGCTGCGGGAACTTCAGGCCAGCACTGCGCATAACCCACCGCTGCTCATACGGCGGGGTTCTCTCCCCGTGCCTGTCCAACATCTACCTGGACCGGCTGGACAAGTTCGTCGAAGCAGTTCTGTTGCCGGAATACACCCGAGGTGTGCACAGGAGCTCCAATCCTGAGTACAAGCGGATCTCAAGCGCGATC
>DATFDC010000484.1:0-32408 GCA_035252415.1 Solirubrobacteraceae bacterium | reverse complement strand
GATCTGACCGAGCATCAATCGCGCGGCGTTGCCCTCCAGGTCGATGAGGCGAGTCGGAAGGTGACCCTCGGTCAGGCCTACGTGAGCTCGCACAAGCTGGTGGCCGGAGCGATGGGCTCGGTCCAGATCCTCGCTTCAGGCCGCGTGATGGTGGGTTGGGGCGTCGCCTCGTACACGAGCAAGTTCGCTCCGAGCGGCGAATTGCTGTCGGAGTTCGCCCTTCCTGCCGGGATGTACTCCTACCGGGGGCTGTGGCTTCCCTGGGAAGGGATCCCCCACCGTCGTCCGAAGGTCACGGCCAAGCGCGACCGGCAGCGTCGCGCGACCACGCTGTACGCCAGTTGGAACGGCGCCACCGCGGTCACGGACTGGCAAGTAGAAGGCGGGCCGAGCCATGACCAGTTGCGCCCGCTGGGGATCGCGACGAGCTACGGCTTCGAGACGGTCATCCCCCTGCAGCCGAGCCACCGGTACGCGGCGGTCACCGCACTCGACCGCTTCGGCCGGCGGCTCAAGCGCAGCCAGATCATCAAGCTTTAGTAGCGTCGGGTCCGACCTTCAGATGGGGCCGCCGGGGTGCGGCCCCCGAGGAGAGGAGACCGACCGTGTTCCGCGCGGAAGTTGTTGGCTCGATGTTGCGCCCGTCGTACCTGAAGGAGGCTCGGGCGGCCCTCGAGGCCGGCCAGATGGCCGTGCCGCAGTTCAAGCGGATCGAGGATCGGGCAGTCGACCAGGTGATCGCCACGCAGGAGGGCTCGGGCGTCGAGGTGGTCACCGACGGCGAGATGCGGCGCTTCTTGTTCATGGCCCCGATCACCGAGACGGTGGCGGGAATCGAGATGGTCGAGCACGGGACGACGATGCCGTGGGCGTCGCCCGAGGGCGAGACCGAGTGGACCTCTCCCATGGCCGTGACGTCGAAGCTTCGCAAGAAGCGCTCGCTGGTGTGCGAGGAATACAGCTACGCGCGCGGGCGCGCGCGGCTGCCGTTGAAAGTGACCGTGCCCAGCCCGCTTGTGCTGTATGGCTTCTGGAATACCGAGTACTCGACGGCCGCGTACGCGGACCCATTCGCGATGTTCGCCGACGCGGCCGAGGTCGGGCGCTCGGAGATCCAGGAGCTCGTGTCGCTCGGTTGTGAGTACATCCAGGTCGACGCGCCTGAGCTCGCCACCCTGGTCGATCCGCGGATTCGCGACTGGGCCGAGGCGCAGGGCATGCCGGCCGAGCGGATGCTGACCGAGGGGATCGACCTGATCAACGGCATGGTCGCCGGAGTTACCGGCGCTCGCCTGGCCATCCATCTCTGTCGCGGCAACAATGCCGGGATGTGGATGGCCAGCGGCGGCTACGACTACATCGCCGGCGCGCTGTTCGAGCGCGCCACCGCTTTCGATGCATTTCTGCTCGAGTACGACGATCCGCGCTCCGGTTCGTTCGAGCCCTTGGCCGCGGGTCCCGAGGACAAGCAGATCGTGCTCGGATTGGTCTCCACGAAGAGTGCGCGAGAGGAGCCGGCGTCCGAGATTGCCGCCCGGGTGGCCGAGGCCGCGCGTTCGTTCCCGCGCGAGCAGCTCGGCGTCTCGACGCAGTGCGGCTTCGCGTCGATCGCCGCCGGCAATCCGATCACCGAAGAGGACGAGGAGCGAAAGCTGAGGCTGGTCGCCGCGGTGGCCGATTCCGTCTGGGGATAACCCAGGTCACATGTCGGCGGCCGCTTCGACGATCGCCTCGCGGATGCACGGGTACGTTCCGCAGCGGCAGACGTTGCGCAGCGAGTCGATATCGGCGTCGGTGATCTGCCGGCCCGTGGTCCTGATCTCGTTGACCAGCGCGACGGCGGCCATGATCTGGCCGGGCTGGCAGTAGCCGCACTGGGCGACGTCGTACTTCAGCCAGGCCTGCTGCATCGGGTGCAGCGCCTGGCCCACGGTCGCCGGCAGGCCCTCGATCGTGGTGATCTGGTCGTTCGGCTGGATGTCGCTGACTGGTACCGAGCACGGATTGAACGCCTTGCCGTTGATGTGGCAGGTGCACGCCTTGCAGACGTCCAAGCCGCAGCCGTACTTGGGTCCGTGGACGCCGAGTAGGTCGCGGAGCACCCACAGCAGACGCATCTCGCCTGCGCAGTCGACGCTCACCTGCTTGCCATTGAGGATGAAGGTGTAGGTGGCCATCAGAACGCCTCCTGCAATCCGTCGGTGGGCGACTGGGGTATCGGCGGCACGGTCGGGAGCGGTGTGAACCCGAGCGGCTGGTCGTGATTGATCGGGAAGCTGGTCGGCATGGTCCCGGTGGCACGTGCGTACGCGTTCGCCACCGCGGCCATCGATGCCGCCACCCCAAACTCGCCGGCACCGCCGGGCTCACTCTGATTGGGCGGCATGATGATCACCTGGATCCCGCCGGCCGGCGGGGAGTTCCACTCCCGCGTGTAGTAGGCGTTGTCCCAGCTTCCCTCGAGGAAGTGCCCGTCCTGGAGGTGCAGGCTATAGGTCAGGGCCTGCGCGATCCCGTCCATGATCCCGCCGATCATCTGGGCCTCGAGCCCCAGCGGATTGATCGGCAGGCCGACGTCGACCGCGTAGGTCACCTTGGTCACCCGCGGCCCTGTATATCCGTTCTCGACCTTCCGATTGACCGTTGCCGGGGTGCAATCGATCTCGGCCACACACGCGGCGTAGCCCTTGTACTCGTGGTGGATACCGATGCCCTGGGCGGTGAGCGGCGACATGCGCTTTCCCCAGTTGGCCGCCTTGGCCGCCGCGTCCAGCACCGCCAGCATCCGGGGGTCGCGCACGAACGAGCGCCGGAACTGGTAGGGGTCCTGTCCCATCGCCTTGGCGACCCGATCGACCATCAGCTCCTTGGCCACGGTCACCTCCGGGCTGTAGATGTTGCGCACGCTCGAGGTGTTGAACTGACTGCCCGGTGGGTGGTAGACCTCGTTGAGGAGCTGCGTGACCGCCCCGAAGTTGTAAGGCACGTTGGCCGTGAGCGTGAACACACTCTGCGAATAACCGAGAAAGTCGCCCTCGGGCAGGTCGCCGAGCGTCGCGCTCAGCATCTCGCCAAGTCCGTGGGTGAAGTCCGTCGCCACGCTTGTGTGGCGCTGATCGAACGCCAGGACGTTGGTCCCCAGATAGCTGACCCGCACGCGGGAGGTGCACATGGGGTGCACCCGCCCTTGGCGGAAGTTGTCCGTCCGGTGCCACATCAACTTGACCGGTTTGCCCATCGCCTTTGAGATCGCCGCCGCCTCGAACGCCGCATCGGCAAACAGGTGGCGGCCGAACGACCCGCCGCCTTGGGTGACGTGCGCCTTCACGCTCGAGACGGGCAGTCCCAGGATCTGGGCGACCGTCTCCTGGAAGTAGATCGGCGACTTCATGGCCGACCAGATCTCGGCGCTGCCAGAGCGGACGTCGGCAACCGCGCAGTTGGTCTCCAGCGGGTCGCCGGGACGGAAGTAGAACGTGAAGCGCTGATCGAGCGTTTGCCCCAGCCCGGGGGTCATGGGCAGTTCGGCGCCGAGCAGGTCTGCGAGCACGTCGGGGTCTGACTTGCCGGCAGCGGGTCCGGGCGCCCACGTGACTTCAAGCGCCCGGATCGCGTCGATGCACTGCCCGAACGTCGCGGCTCGGACCGCGACGCCGCCGGGAACGAACTGCGTGTGCGGGATGATCGCGACATCGGTCACCCCGTCCATCGCCCTGACCTGCGACTGGTTCAGAACCGCCAGCGCCGTTCCGTTGATCGTCGGTGGACGACAGACCATCGTGGGCAGGGCACCCGCCACTTCGAGATCCATCGCAAACTGCTTCGTGCCGGTCACGATCTCCATCGCGTCGATCCGCGGCTGCGGGGTGCCGACGAGCGTCTGCTGTGATGCCGGCTTCAGTTGCGCCAGCACGGCCCGCGTGCGCTGGGTGGCCGCGGGGCGCGCGAGATCGCCGTAGGTGAGCGCGCTTCCGTCCGGCGCCGTGATCACGCCGTTCTTCAATGCCAGCTTGGGCATCGGTGTCTGGAGCTGCGTGGCCGCCGTCGCCGCCAACTGGCCGCGCGCGATCGCAGCGGCAATCCGCACCTGGTCGTAGAGAGAATGGACCGAGTTCGACCCTCCGGTCAGCTGATTGAACTCGAGCTCGGGCCGGGCATCGGACAGCGTGATCTTGACCTTGCTGAGGGGGAGGTCGAGTTCGTCGGCGATCACCATCGCGATCGCGGTGGTGATTCCCTGGCCGACCTCGGCACGCGGCAGGGCGAACGACGCGGTGCCGTCGGGGTTGACGGTCACCGTGATCAGAGCCGCGGTCAGATTGGCCGCGTCGGTCAGGAAATCGGTCAGGTCGTAGAAATCGACCGGTTGGACCGTCGCGACCGACGCTCTGGCCGGTTGCGCAGCACGCAGATCGGCGGCCGCCACCAGCGTCGGCGCTGCGATCAGATACCCAATGAACCGCCGGCGCGAGATCCCATTGGCACGCGTCCGCGCTTCACCGACCACGACATCGGGCATGGGTCCTCCCTGGGTTCGCCTGGACGCGACGAGTGTACGCCGAGCCTCAACCGGACGCGCCGGTCGACGGCGGGTGGAAACCCATATGGCCGGTTCCGGGTTTGCAGGCTGGTTCGCGGCCGCCTGAGCCCCGCCAGATCCCGCCCAGGGCCGCCCCGGGAGCTACGTGCCCCAGCCCGGCGGAGGCGAGTGCACGCCCGGGATGATGTTCCAGTATTCGACGTTCTTGGAAGCCAAACCGGACCTCACAAAGGTCACCACGTTGGTCTCGAGCAAGGTGATCATGTGCTTGCCCTTCGGGTTGTACACCGGGTCACGGAACGTCACCCAGATCTCGATCGCAGCACGATCACCACTGACGATTGGCTGACCCTGAATCCCGTGAATCAGCGATTGGGGGCGTGTGACGTTGAACCAATACTTGTGGATCGCCTTCCGGCCGACAAACGTCTGAGACGAGACTCCGGGAATCGACTGATACACGCCGTGCGGCGTAAACAACTTCACGACGGCGTCAGCGTCCCTGGTCTCCCAAGCCTGCAGATAGCCCTGCATCCACTTCGTCGCCGTGTGCTTGCTCACCTTGTACGGCGCCGACGCCGCGGCGTCCGCGACAAAGAGGAAGGCCAGCGTCGAGGCCACGGCGATCACCAACGTCCAGGATTTCGCACTCAATAAGCGCAAATTGGCCACCTTTCGTGGAGGGAGCTCGAGGGCGGATGATCTTCGCAGTTCTTGCCGCTCGCCTCAATCGACCGAAATCCGTAGACATGGGCAAGAGGCCCAGAATGATTCTGCGCTGGGCTCCCCGGGTAGTCCCACGCGCATGCTTCTCATCATCGGGGTCGTCCTACTCATCATCGCGATCGCCGGCGGCGTCATCATCCATCCGATCCTGTTTGTGATCGCGATCCTGGCGCTCGTCGCGTTCTTCTTCGGTCGTCGCTGAAGGGCCGCGCGGGCCGATCGCCTGACCCGCCATGGATGGCGGCCGAGCGTCGGGCTATTCCTGGGTGCGCAGCGCGCGACCGTGGCGCTCGTGAGCGGCGGAATCGTCGAGTCCGGCGACGCTCGCCGGTGCGCTGAACAGAAATCCCTGTCCACAATCGCACCCCAGCTCGATGAGGCGCTCGAGTTGACCCGGCCGCTCGATGCCCTCGGCGGTGACCGACAAGCCGAGGGCGTGGGCGAACTGAATCACGGCCGCGACGATCGAAGCGTCGTCCTCGGATCTGTCGACGGGAGTGACCAAGGATCGGTCTATTTTCACCTGGCTGATCGGGAGCCGGCGGAGCTGTTCGAGTGAGGTGTAGCCGGCACCGAAGTCGTCGAGCGCCAGGCCCACGCCGCCAGAGGTGAGATCGGCGAGGGAGTCGAAAGCGTCCGGCACCTGGTCGAACAGGATTCGCTCGCTCAGTTCGAGCACGAGCCGCGAG
The DNA here is from genome assembly GCA_035252415.1 of Solirubrobacteraceae bacterium. Lineage (GTDB taxonomy): Bacteria > Actinomycetota > Thermoleophilia > Solirubrobacterales > Solirubrobacteraceae > Palsa-465. The sequence continues at coordinate 26,453 of DATFDC010000484.1, read as the reverse complement.
CGGTCGAGTCCGGTCTCGGCCAGGATCGCGGCGGTGTCCCGATGAACATCGCCCCGCCGTAGCCGACCGGCCGAGACGTTCACCGACACGAGCAGCGGGGCCGGCCATCGCTGTGCCTGTCGGCAGGCCTCGCGCAGCACCCACCGATCGACCGCGTCGATCAAGCCGGTCTCCTCGGCGAGCGGCAAGAAGTCGGACGGCACGAGCATCCCCTGCTGCGGATGGTTCCAGCGCACGAGCGCCTCGTATCCCACGAGGCGTCCGGTGACGAGCTCTCGGTAAGGCTGGAACAGGACGTGCAGCTGACCCATCCGCAGCCCGCGCCGCAGTTCCACCTCGGAGCGCTGTCGCCGGGTGGCCTCCTGCTCGAGCAGATGCGTGAAGGTCTCGGCGCGTCCGCCACCGCGCGCCTTGGCGCGATACATGGCTGCGTCCGCGCTGCGCAGCAGGTGTGGCACATCGGCGCCGTCCTCAGGAGAGACGGCGACGCCGATGCTCGCGTTGACGGTCAGCTCGTGACTACCTATCAGCTCGGGGTCACTCAGCGCCGCCAGACACTTGTCGGTTACGCGATGAGTATCACGGCGGTTCGCTATCTCGGGCAGGAGAATCGCGAACTCGTCACCCCCAAACCGCGCAAGCGTGTCCTCGGCCCTGAGGCAGCGCCGCAGCCGCTGGGCGACCGCGACGAGGACCTCATCCCCGATCTCGTGTCCGAGGCTGTCGTTGATCGTCTTGAACCGATCGAGATCCAGGAACAGAACCGCCACCGGAGTGTTGTGCCGATCGGCCATCACCAGGGCCTGCTCGAGCCGGTCGTGGAACAACGCCCGGTTCGGCAGGCCGGTGAGTCTGTCGGTGTATGCGAGCCGACGCAGCTCCCGCTCGAGCTCACGGCGCTCGGTGACCTCCCGGAACACGAGCACGCGACCGGCCGTGGCACCTCGGGCATCCTCCAACGGGGTCACCGACAGCTCCATGTGGCGCTCGCGCTCGGAGGTGTTGATCTGCACGTCGTAGACCCCGGGCTCGAGAAAGTCCATCGGCTGAGCAAGATCGGTCAGCAGGCTTGCGACCCGGCGACCGACCAGGTCCCCGGCTCGGCGCCCCAGCAATGCCACCGTCGCCGGGTTGACATCCACCACGTGGCCATGCGCGTCGGCGACGAGCACCGCGTCCCGCATCGTCTCGACCACGTGGGTGCGGGCGACCGGGCGAAGATCGAGGAGCCGGTATCGCAGGACACCGAGCACCAGGACCCAGGCGGCCAGGGATGTGGCCAGGGGGCTCGGGTCGAGGTGCTGGAAGGGCGGGGCGTTGAAGTCGGTCATCGCGTTGCCGATCAACGGCAGGCAGATGGCGACCAGCAGGGTGATGCTCTGGCGCCAGTAGAGCCGCGACACCCGCATGACGGTGACGAGCAGAATCGCGCTGCCGGTCAGCACCAGAGCGTTGCTGTAGATGACGTGCGGCCAGTACAGCGCTCCGGCGTTGGCCGTCGGAATTCGTTGCGGCGGCCCCGGTGGGTAGGAGCGAATCAGGTGCCGCGTTCCCGGGACGGCGAGCAGGATTCCGACGATCAAGGGCTCGATCGCCAGCGCGCCCAGAAACTTCCGACTGGGCCTCTCCATGCGCCCGGTGTATTGCAGCGCGAACACGAGCCAGGCCGCCGGAAGGCCCGTGACCCCGATGTATTTCAAGGCTCCCCAGAGCTCGCGATCGGCCGTCGTCGGCGCCGACAGTTCGAGCGCGTAGGCGAACGACCACACCGCGGTCGCGAGCATCGCCACGCCCAGGCTGTTTCGGCCCGGGCTGCCGCGCCGGCGCCATACCCCGATTGCCGCCGCAACATCCACGGCGCCGGTCGCGATCAGAACAGCGGCGTAGAACGAGACGTGATAGGCCGCTGGATCCATCGACTGCCGGTGATTCGCCACTCGACGACGGCATGCCGCCGCCGCGATGGCTGATGAGACGCCTCCCGATGCACGGGATCTATGGTCGCTCCCTCCCCCAATGGACGTGAGCTCAAGGCGAGCACAGACAACTCTAGGCGAACCGAGCCCGTCCTGCACGCGCTCCTGACTCCCACGATCTGGCGGATGCGGCATGAGAACATGGGGCCGTGCCGCACGTGGTGGTCTCGAATCTGGCCTACGCCCACCCGGGCGGAGATCTGCTCTTCTCGGACGTCTCGTTCCGCGTCTCCCCAGGCCAGCACGTTGGGCTGGTGGGCACGAACGGGGTCGGAAAGAGCACCCTTCTGAGGATCCTCGCCGGCGAGTTGCCGCCCGACGACGGCGAGTTCGCGGTGGGAAGCCTCCCCGCGTATATGCCGCAGGATGTCGGCGTCAGCGACGGCGGCGGCACTGTTCGAGAGCTCCTGTTGTCGCTGGCCCCGCGGGCGGTGCGGAAGGCGGGTGAGCGGATGCTGGGGTTCGAGGCCGAGTTGGAAACCGGTGAGCCGTCGGCCGGCATGAAGCTGGGAGAAGCGATCGCCGACTGGTCGGCCCTGGGCGGCTATGAGCTGGAGGGACAGTGGGACGCAGCCTGTCGGCGCATCATCCGGGCCTCGTTCGCGGACGTGGCCGACCGTCCGGCGCGGACGCTCTCGGGCGGTGAGCGAAAGCAGCTCGTGCTCGACGTGTTGTTCGCCTCCGATGCGGACGTCCTGCTCCTGGATGAGCCCGACAACTTCCTGGACGTGCCCGCCAAGCTGGATCTGGAACGCCGTGTGCGGGCGTCCAAGAAGACGATCGTGATGATCTCCCACGACCGCGAGGTCCTCGCCGGCGCGGTGGGCACGATCGTCACCCTGGAGGGCAATGGTGCGTGGGTACACGGCGGCTCGTACGCCACCTACCCCCAGGCCCGTGAGGATCGGCAGCGCCGGCTCGGGGACGCCGTGAAGCGCTGGCATGAGGAGGAGCGGCGACTGTTTCGCCTGATGAAGACCTTGAAGGAGCGCGCCCGCTATGCGCCCGACTGGGCCAAGCGGGCCGACGCGATGGAATCGCGGTGGAACCGGTTCCGCGCCGGCGGCCCGCCGCCCTCGCCGGTCTCCGACCAGGCCATCGCCGTGCGGATCCGCGGCGGCGACTCGGCGCGAGTGGTGCTCGACCTGCGTGCAGTCGGGATCGCCGGCCTGGTGGCGCCATTCTCCGAAGAGATTCACTTCGGTGAGCGCATCGGGGTGATCGGTCCGAACGGATCGGGCAAGAGCGCGCTGATTCACGTGCTGGCCGGGGTGCGAGCCGCAGACAGCGGAGTGCTTCGGGTAGGCCCGCGGGTCTCCACCGGGCTGTTCACCCAACTGCAGTCCCGAACCGATTTCTCCGGCAGTGTCGTACTGGACATCGTGTTGCAGCGGCGCGGTGAACTGCAGGCTGCCATGGGTGCGCTGGCCCGCTATGGACTGGCCGACGCTGCTCGCCGCAAGTACGACGTCCTCAGCGGCGGCGAGAAGGCCCGGCTGGAGGTCCTGATCCTCGAACTCGAGGGCCACAACATGCTGCTGCTCGATGAGCCAACCGACAACCTCGACACCGATTCATCGGAAGCGCTCGAGAAGGCACTCGACAGCTTCCAGGGCACCGTCGTGGCCGTGTCTCACGACCGCGCCTTCCTCCGTCGCATGGACCGCTTCCTGATGGTCCTCCACGATGGCGGCGTCCTGTCGTTCCCCGCGTATGAACCGGCCCTCGAGGCACTGCTCGAGCCTGCCGGCGCGACCGAGGTTCGTCTCGCCAAGCTCCTGTAGGTGTGGTCGGCGGGCGGGGCGATCCTGTCGCTAACCCGAGCGCCGACCCGAGGTCACGGCAGGTCCTCGGGACCGCTCAGTTGCATGGACAACGGCAGCCGCAACCGCCAGCGCTAGGCGCGCCTCGCCACCGGCTACCGGACAGGTGCACAGGGCTAGAAGCGCACCGTGGCTTCTGACGGGTGGGGACGACGAGCCGCTCGCCTGGCTCGGGCGCGAGGACTTCTACGAGAAACACGTGCGCGGCGAAAATGACACGATCTACATGTTCGATCCACCCGGCGCCGTAGCGCAAAGCCGGGCCACGAGGACGGGGCTTTCACGGATCGCGCGCAAGGACGGGGCTACGCGCGTAGCTCGGCGGCGAGTTTGGCCTCACACACCTTGCAACGCGGCTCGCGCCCCGACGCCCTGGGCTCGTTTTCAGACTGCGCGTTGGAGTAGCACATCTCACGATGGCGGCGCCTCCCGCTACCGCGCATGTACTTGAACTCGGCGTCGAGTTGCTTGGAGATCCTCAGTGCGTCTGATGCTTTCATGATGGCCTTCGCGTCATCGGTGTTCAAGGACAATGGTCGGGACACCCCCTAACCGGGAGGCGATCGACGACTGAGTAACCAACGAACTGGGGGCGGTGGTCCTTCTTGCGCCCGGGGGAGCGCTCGGGGTCGAGCAAGGGTGGGCCAAACACTTACGAGCCGCCTGGGCGTCACCAACGAACTCGCGTTCCGCCCGGCGCCGAGACGCGGGTTCACCCGCGAGAACGACCTCAACGGTGCTGCTTCTTCGACCGACCACTGTGGGTGCTTTCGGTCCCCTGATCCGGAGAGTGTGGAGACCAGGCGAAAGCAGCAGCCCGCCGTGTGACCGGTGCGGCCGTCGTCCTAACTGTCGAGTCGCATGGAAGGCAGACGCGCTGGCTCGTGCGCCCGGTTAGACGAGACCGGCTGGGTGAAGGAAGAACGGCCGCGCTCGGGCGGGGTCGCGACCGCTTGGCTGGACGCCTCGGGCACGATCCACGGCGAGGTCGACGCTGTCAGGCGGTGCAGACGCCACGGGTCAAAGGTTGTACGCCAGCGATGTGAACGTCGGGCTACCTGACGCTGGTAGAAACCGGCTCAAGGAACAGCAGACATTGGGTCGGGTTGTACTCGACGACCCGGGCGACGAAGTGGAAGCGGTCGCCCTCGCCGACGGAGTCTACGTTCTTGGCGGTGACGTTCAGGTCATAGAAGTTGACATTTTCGAATTTGAAGGCTGGACCAACCGTAGATTGGGGACCCTTGTCCCCAGGAGCAACGAGGATGTCGTATCGCGTCTTGTAGTCGCCGTGGTGGACAAGGTTCACGATGGAGCCGTCGAACCCGATGGTCCTGCCGGCAAGCTTGGCCGCGACGGGCGCAATCGTTCCGTCGCAGTAGTCCGAGACCTTCAGGAGCGCTGCAACCTGCGCACTGTTCTTGGCGGTCAGGATCTGTTCGTTCTTAGGCGCACGTGACGGAGTTGCGGTCGAAGCCGTGGTCACCTGCTCGTTGCTAGGCCGAGTTGACTGAGTTGCGGTCGATTCCGTGGTCACCTGTGCGTTGCTCGGCCGACTTGACGGAGTTACGGTCGAAGTCGTGGTCTGCGCCGCGCTCGGCTTCTGGGTATCGGTCCCGCTTCGTGGCCCCATAACGATGCCGATGATGCCGGCAACGAGAATCAGTGCGCATGACGCGACCAAGACCGACTGCTTCTTCGGCTGCGGTCGTCGGGAGGTGAAGAACATGCTCAGGAGGCGGCTGCCGAGCGTCTTCGGTTTCACGCGGCGGAAGTTCAACTCCGTCCGCAGCGTCCCTCGATTCTCGGAGACGAACTCCCAGCCCTGGTTCTGCCACTTTGCCTTCGCGCTGTTCTCTCGTCCACGCAGCGCCTGCACGGACTTGAACTCGTGGTTGCCGGAGCCCGACTCAGTCCCTTCCGTCGGGTTTCCAGGCGGCGCGATTGACATCGGAAAGGCACTCCTTGGGTCTCGACCGCGACTGACCGACGCGGGTTGCATCATTCTTGATAACTAGTGCATCGGCCCGGCGCTAGCATCCTTGAGCAGGACGCAAGGGCGCTCGGCTACTCACGCTCTTGGCGCACAGCGGGGTGGTTTCGTGGATGTCGCTGTGGTGCATCAGCTGCCGTACGACGGCGCCGACGTTTACGTGTTTCTGCCGGCGAGAGCTAACCGGCGCAACCGCACCGCGACGCGACCGCCCGCGTTGTCCGCGTCATGCGAAGCAACGCCGCCGCAGCCACGATCGCCATCGCCGATTCGCCTCGATCCGGCATGAGGTCGCCAGGTCGGGCCGCAGCGGGCTTTCCGCATTGGCGATCAGGGACAGCGCGATGCTGAGCGCGGCCATGCGCAGCGGCGCTGCCGCTTCGAGGCAGAAGCAGCAGCGAAGGCGCCTCAGGTCGCTATCGCATCGGGCTATAAGCGGCAATGCCGCCACTGCGCCCGGCGACGCCACACTTCACCGCAGCCTCGGAGCGAGCTGCCACGGGTCCAGTTCGACGCTCCACCGCGGAGCCCGCAAATGCTCGGCCGCCCACTCAAAGAAGCTCGCGCCCTCCTCAAGCGTGCCGCTGGCGTGGCCGATACCGCCGACGATCCAGGACTTCTCGGGTTCATGCTCGGTGACGGTGTATCTCGGTGCTCCGGCAAGGCGAACACTGTTCGCCTTCGATCTGGGTGGATGTCAAGTGATGCGACGAGATTGGCGTGTCGCCGGCGTACGCAGCTCCTTGTAGGGTGGCCGCGCACCCGCAGCACGCCGGCAATCCGCTCAGCGGCGGCCCTTTCAGAGCCGTCAGCGGGGGCAATCCGGGCAGGTGATCTTGCCCCGCCCGTGGCAGCGCTGGCAGACGCGCCATACCGGCCTCCCGGAGTGGTTCGGGTCGTCTGCATACCATCCCCCGTTGCCCTGACAGGGGTACTCGGGGCATCTGATCTCGCGCGCGCCCGAGCATCGCGGGCAGACGCGCGGACGGCTGCCCGGGCCGCTTGGTTGCGGGTCCGGGCGGGGGTCGGGCCCGCGTATGGTGACTGTCTGTGGGCCGCGCTCCGGGCGGAGTGCGGCGACGACGATCGAGAGGACGAGCACGCCGCCGAGCGCGATCGCCGCGATCACCAACGGGCTGAGGCCGCCTCCGCTGCTGCTCACGTTGGGTTGCAGGCCGAGGTCGGCTCTGACCGCAGCCGGCGGGTTGCGCTCCGGGGTGTTGGCGTTGTTGGTGTCAAGCCAGCGCCCGTGCGAGCGGTAGAAACTCTCCACGGCGACCTGCTCGGGCTGCTTGGGGGACCTGGCCTGGTAGGTGGCCACCTGTGCGGTGGCCCACGGGCCCGCGGTGGAGACGCGGATGTCACTGGCGCGGATGAGCAGCGACGGGCCGCCGTCGGTGATGAGAGCCGCGCGCGTGATCGCGCGGCGCTCGTTGCGGTCGGGTGCGCGTGCTGCGAGCGCGCCCGCAGGCGTCGCCAGCAGCAGCGCACCGCACGCTAGGACGGCCGAGGCCGGGGACGCTGCGAAGCCCCGTGGTAGGGCCTTGCCCAAGGTCCTTCTCGCCATCCGGAAACCCCTTTTACTCGACCTCAGTGCGAGCACTCGCAGAAACCGGCGGGCGCAGCCTACCGAGGCGCGCAAGCCCGCACAACCGGTCTCGCAGACCAAACACAAGTACCAGCCCAACCGACCCTTGGCCCAAGACTCGACATCCACGCAAATCGAGCCGAGCTACTGGATCCGTAACCGGGTGGTCTGGATTACGGCCAGGCCCTGATGCACAGCATCGACCTCGACCCCGTACTGCCCCGGCGGGAGTGCTTTGGACAGGGTTAGCTGGTTCTGGCCCTTGTTTCCCCGAGTCTTCAGGACGCGCGCGGTGTGCTGGCCGTGGCGCAGGATCACCTTCACCGCAGCCGACTCGCTCAATCTGAATCGCAGCACCGGCTTTGCGTGCGCACGCCCCGTCGCCCGCAGCGTCGTGATCGACGGTGGACGGTCGACGGGAGGAATCAGGGACGCCGCACTCGGGGGAAGACGTAGGGTCTCGGTGTACTTTTTGGTCTTGGGGTCAACGAGGATTCCCTCGCCTGCCGGGAACTCCAGCTTGGTCTTACCTCCGATGCGTACCGTTCCGATCCCTTGGATCAGGTGCACGAGCAGCTTGCCGTCGGGCAGTACCGCGCCCGTAAACACGCTGCCTCGGATGCAGATGCAACCGATCGGCTGGCCGCCGGGGACGAGTACGTTCTCCCGGTTCTTACCGACCTCGCCGGAAAGCCAGACGAACGCTCCCTTGAGCACGGAGAAGAAGCTCTGGTCTCCTTGGTCGTTCCCGGCTCCGGCGATGTAGCTGTCGCATTTCACCTCGGAGTTCTCCGAAAGATTGAGGGTTGATCCGTTTGGCCATCGAAGCGTCACGTGGGAGTTGCTGCCGGTTCTGATGACCTGTCCGAGTTGCACGACGGTGCCGACGGGCGGCGCGTCGCCGACGCTGGCCACGACGACGCCGCAGCTTTGCGCCAGGATGGTCAGGGTGAAGGTCCAGGTGCCCGTGTCCCCGAGGCTGTCTGAGTCCGTACCCCCGACGGCATAGGTTCCCGCCGGTGCCGTGTTGCTCACAAAAATGGTGCCCGCCGGGCCCACCTTCACGACCGCGGCGCCCGCCGCGCTGTCCTCGGTGAAGCTGACCGACCCGACCGCGTTGGTCACGAACAGTTGGCTGCTGTAGGCCGTTCCTTTGAGGACCGTCGCCGTGGTCGGCGGGCCCTGCGTGAGCGTGCCCGGCATGACGTCGGCGCTGTCGTCGGTGCCCGACGCGGCGGAATAGTTCTCATCGCCCGGATAGGCCGCGGTCGCCGTGTATCCGCCCGCGTGCGCGCCCGCGATCGTGCAGGTGTACGTGGCGACTTCCCCGGCGGCGGCCGGGCCCGTGATCGAAGCGCACGGCACCGCGGTGCCTTTCGGGCCGGTCACCGTCCACGCGACCGCGTCCGCCGTGCCCGTCGGGGCGACCCCGTCCCGGCCCGTCACGGTCGCGGTGTAGGTGAAGCTGCCGCCGGCCGACACGCCCCCGGAGTCGTCGGTGACCGAAACGATCGGCACCTCGGCGCCAATCTCGATCTCGCTGACCGTCCCGTTCCCCGTGCCGGTGGCCGCGTTCGCCGTCCAGACGAGGCTCCCGTCCGACGACACGGCGGAGGGGTCAGACCCGACCGGGATCGTTTGCACGACCCGGCCGGTCGACGCGTCGATCTCACTCACCGTCCCGGCCGCGAGCTCGTGCGTGACCCAGACGTGGGTGCCGTCGGAGGACACCGCATCGGAGAATGTGTCGTTGCCGAACGGGATGGTTCCGAGGATCCGGCCCGTCGCCGCGTCGATCTCGACGACGGAGACGCCGGTAGCGACCCAGACGTGCGTCCCATCTGCCGACACACCCTGGGGGAAACCGCCGATCCCGATCGTATTGACGACGGCGCCCGTCGAAGCGTCGATCTCACTGACCGTCCCGTCCCCGCCGTTGCCGACCCACACGTGGGTGCCGTCCGACGACACCCCCCGGGCGCTGCTGCCGACCGAGATCGTATTGACCACCGCGCCGCTCGACGCGTCGATCTCGGTGACCGTCCCGGCCGCGGCCTGGCTCGTGACCCAGACGTGGGTGCCGTCCGACGACACGCCGAACGGCGAGTCGCCGACCGGGATGGTTCCGAGCACCGCGCCGCTCGACGCGGCGATCTCGGTGACCGCTGCTCCGGAACTGGCAGTGTCCGCGGCCCACACGTGGGTGCCGTCCGACGAAATGCCAAACGGCGCCGGCGAGATCGGGATCCTCCGGATGACCGTCTCGGTCGACGCGTCGATCTCAGCGACCCCGAAGCCCGACCCGACCGCCGCGGCCGCGACCCAGACGTCCTTGCCGTCCGAGGACACTCCGTGGGGCTCGCCGCCGACCGGGATCGTCCGGATCACAGATGACGCCGACGCCGAGGCCGCGACCACCGCCAAGCAGCCCGCAACCAACACGACAACCCCACCAAACAACCCAAGCCAACCGAGCGCCCCGCGCATCAACCCTCGATGCCGAGGCACGCCCGAAATCGATCGCTCCCCTAACTCCAGCCCACGCCCACACAACACCCATCGGTCCCTGAACACGCCCCGGGCAATCCTTTCCGATCCAGGCAATCCTTAACGAAAACGAACCTACTCGAGCCAGACCGCGTTAGGCGAACGACCTAACGCGCCAGCGCAACGCGGGCACAAAGAGCGAGATTCAGCCGCGGATAATCGTCTCGCTGGCCGTCCCGCGGATCGGGCGAGACCGCCCTCGCAGCAACGAGACCCGGCCACCCACCAGCTCAGTCGACGCAGTCGGAATGATCGAGAAGCAGCAGCGAACCTTTGGCTCCCGCTTTGAGGCAGAAGCAGCAGTCTCGGCGGCAACAAAGTGCTCCGGTCAGCGCGGCGCTACTGGAAGTGGGCCCCGCCGTCGACCGCGAAGGTCTGCCCGGTGACGAAGTCGGATGCCGGTCCGCACAGGAACACCGCGGAGCCAACCACGTCCTCGGGTCGTTGCTCACGCCGGAACGCCCGTGCATCGGGCGCGCTCGCACCGACGCGCATGTGTGCCTCGTCCTGCCCAAGCGTCGCTTCGGTGACCGTGTAGCCGGGCGCGATCGCGTTGACGCAGATGTTGTCGGGTCCGAGTTCGCGTGCCAGCGCGCGGGTCATACCGATGACCGCCGCTTTGCTCGTGACGTAATGGAGCATGAACGGAACGCCTCTGAAGAACGAGCCGGACGATAGGTTGACGATCTTCCCCCCGCCCTGTCGGCGCAGGTGCGGCACGACCGCGCGGCACATGAGGAACACGCCGCCGACGTTGACGCCCAGGACCCGGTTGAAGTCATCGAGCGGGATCTCCGTGAACGGCTTCATCTTCAGTGTCGCGAAGATCGCCGCGTTGTTGACCAGGATGTCGATCTGGCCGAAGTGCGAGGCGACGGCTTGGACCATGCGAGCGCAGTCCGTCTCGGAGGACACGTCCCCGGTGAGGCCCAGGCCGCCGTTGTACGCACGCGCCGCCTCCTCGGCACCCTCGACGTCGAGGATCGCGATCCGGGCACCCTCGGCGGCAAGCCCGGCGGCGATCGCACGGCCGATCCCGCGGCGGCCGCCGGTGACGATCGCGACCTTGCCTTCGAGACTAGGCATCGCTGGACGCAACCAGCGTACTGCAGCCAGTGGCGGCGCGGCGCTCCGTTGGTTCACGACTCTGACCAGGTTTGCTACGACCGAGGTGAGCCGCGCCAAGGTCGTGCTAGGCGGCGGTATGTTCGCCGTATCCATGACACGTCCGCGTCGTCAGTAGTACCGCCGAAACCACTCGAGAATACGTCCGCTGGCGCGTTTGGCCACGGCCGATCGCGGTTCCTCAGTTTCGTCCGGAGCGGGTCAACTCGCGAACGCAGGCTGGGTAGCGCCCTCACAGGCAAAGCAGGGCCCCCTTTCCGCGCTTTGCGGGGCACGCGGCCGCGAGTTCCTTGATGCCCGTGCTGCTACGGATGCAGGGCTCCACCTCGTCGTGCTCGGTCGGGCTGCTGCTGCCGGTCTACGCCCGCCGAAGGGAGTCAGGACGACGTCGCCTCGCCTTGGTCGATCAACGCAGCAGTCTTGATTCGGCTGCTCGATTGGTGACGGAGGGGAAGTCCTGAGTCCCCTGTTTCGTCCTGTGGTGACTGGCGGTCATGTGGAGCGGCGGTTGAAGGGTGTGGCGTGGGTGAACTGCCCGATGCTGATCAGGTTGCCTTCGGTGTCTTTGAGCCAGGCGGCCTTGACGGCGCCGAGGTCGGTGATGCCGGCGCGTTTGGTCGCATGGGGCGGCGCCGGGTAGTCCTCGAAGGTGACGCCACGGGACCGTAGCTCGGCCGCGGCGGCTTCGACGTCATCGACGACGAAGCCGAGTTGGTCATGAGTGCCGGAGGGGCACCGCGTGAGGGGTAGACGATGAAGTAGCCGCCGTCGATCTCGTAGTGCAGGTGGTTGTTGTGCTCGCTGTAGGCCTGCAGGCCGAAGGTTTCGAGGCAGAAGTCGCGGGCTCGTTCAACGTGCTGGGCGGGAAGCTTCGCGAACACCTGCCGGACTTCGAGCCGGCTGTGTGTCTGTTCGGGAACGGCGGTGGAATCCGAGGTCGTGGGCTGCTCAGGCATCGCTCTCTGGGTGGGATGCAGGCAGGAAGTCGATGCCGCAGCTGCCGGCGACCTCCTGGACTCGTTCGAAGGCCAGCGGTTCACCCGGCTGCGGTGGATGGGCCGGATCTTCGATTGACTGGCCCAGAGTTGAGAAGAACCGCGCGTGTTGGCTTCCGGGGGAAACGAGCGTGAGCACTCGCGACCAGCCTGGCCCAGGATTGTGCAGCGAATGGACAACACCCGATGGGATGCCGAGGAAGGCGCCCGGCATGATCCGGTAGCACTGGCCGTCGGCCTCAACCTCGAGGACGCCGTCGAGGCCGTAGAAGGCTTCGTGGTTGTGCTCGCTGTGCGGGGGCACGCCGTCTCCCGGCGGGCAGCGGTGCTCGAACATCATGAGCGCGTCCCCGTTATCGCCGGGTTCGTCCTTGAAGGTGAGGATCGATCCCATGAGCGTGACCGCTCGACCGGTTCCGGCGGCCAGGTACTTCACAGCGGTTGATGGGGTATTCAGGTAGGCGCTCCTGTAGTATGGGGACCGTACCATCAGATAGTACCGGCCCCATACTATTGATGTCAACCGCTCGCTCACCACAAGCGCGCCGCCCGGCGGCAGCACCGGCCCCGCCTCCTGTCGGGGCTCTGTTTCGCTTGGGACTGGACGAGATCCGCCAGCGGATCGCCACCGGAGTGCGTCAGGCCGGTTTCGACGATGTCCGCCCCACGCACGTGACCCTCTTCCGCTGGCCCGGACCCCACGGGCGCCGCCCGAGCGACGTCGCCACGGACGTGCAGATCTCAAAACAGCGGGTAAACGACCTCCTGCGCGACCTCGAGCATCTCGGCTACCTCGCCTTGGACCCCGACCCGGGCGACAGCCGCGCGCGCATCATCCGGCTCACCCAGCGCGGACACCGGCTGCACAAGACAGCTGTCGGCATCCATGCCCAGATCGAAGCTGAATGGAGCCAAACGCTCGGTCAGCGGCGCTACGCGCAGCTGAGGCGATCACTCGACGAATTGATCCGCGCGCCCGACACAGAAGAAAAGGCAACGGCCAAGCCGTGACCTCAAGCAAGCCACCCAGTAGCGCGCCGACTACTGCTGCTCGCGGACACACGGAGCCACGTCGCACTGATGCCCGTGCCGATGTGAAGGCAGGGCTCTGCCAGGTCGACCGACCGCGCCCTGCAGTTCGCCAGAACGAGGCGGCGAGAGCCCGGGCCGGCCGAGCCGTGTCGCCTCCCCTTCCATGCGCGGTGGTAGCCGGGCATGGTCGCGGCCGAGCGGCGCGGCTGAGCGGCGGTGGCCACCGGCGTCGAGCAGCACGGATCCCATGAATCTCTCCTAACGGGATAGGTTGATAAGGCTGCTATTCCAACCGGCCCGGGGTGCTCCGCAAAGACCGGGTAACCACGAGAGCCACTCTTGGTGTCCGCGCGACGCAGGACCGGGGGTCCGAGTCACAACGTGCTCCTCGCAGCAAAGCGGCGGCCGAACTTGCTCCCGGGCCACGTTGGCATCGTGCCGAGGTACTACAGCTGCCCGCTCGACAGACCTGCTTGTCGGAGTACCGTTGGGCTGGTGAAGACGGGCGGGACGCGGCTTTGGGCGGTCCTGGTGGCGAGTATCGCGGCTGGCGCGCTGGCGGGCTGCGGTGGTCAGCATCTCCAGCACGGTCAGGTCGCGGTTGCGCCGGCGTTCTCGCTGTTCGATCAGCCGGTGCACATCGTGGTCAGCAGCGTTGGATCTCACCGCAACGTCGTTGTCCAGTTGACCTCGGTGGATGAGAAGGGACACGAATTTGCTTCGCGCGCGACCTTCCGATCGAACGGGTCGGGACGCGTAGACCTGGCGAGCACCCCGGCCACCGGTGGCAGCTACAGCGGGGTCGATCCGATGGGCCTGATCGATGCGCTGCAAACGGCTTCGGGCCAGAGCAGCTCGTACTTCTGGAGCCGACAGCACCCCGGACGCTTCCGCATCATCGTGACCGAGGATGGGTCGAAGGTTGCGTCCGGCGGCTTCAGTCGCCGCGGGTACTTACCCGGGGTGACCGTGAGCAACGAGTCGATCGCCGCTACGGGTTTCTATGGGCAGTTCTGGAGGCCCCGGCCGGGAAACCCACGGCGACCCGGCGTGTTGGAGTTCGGCGGCTCTGAGGGCGGCCTCGACGGCCAGCTCCTGGGCGCAGGCTTGGCCTCCGCGGGGTTCCCCACCCTCAACATCGCTTACTTCGGTGAGCCAGGCCTGCCATCAGAGCTAAGTGACATTCCACTCGAGTACTTCGCCCGGGCGTTACGCTGGCTGGCTCGTCAGCCCGAAGTGGTCGCCGGTCAGATCTACGTTTCCGGGGTGTCGCGTGGCAGCGAGGCCGCGCTGCTGCTCGGGGTGCACTATCCAAAGCTCGTCCATGGCGTGATTGCCTCTTCGCCGAGCGACCTCTCGTTCGGCTCTTATCCCGACCGCGGGTCGGCGGCGTGGACCTACGCCGGCAAGCCCGTTCCACATAGCCTCTCTTTCAGTCCCGACATCCCGGTCCTCGACCCGGCCGCCGAGATTCACGTCGAGCAGATCCACGGACCGGTGCTCCTCGACTGCGGCACTGACGATCAGATCTGGACCTCATGCGCCTACGCCCAGGCCATCCAGAACCGCCTGAGCGCCGCCCACGACCGCTTCCCTCATGTCCTGTTCCGCTATCGCGGAGCGGGTCATTTCGTCGGAGTTCTGATCCCCTACGAGCCAGGTTTGGCGCTCGTTGCGGCGAGGGATCAGGGCGACACACCGCTTGCCAACCTAAACAGCGACGCTCGCCTCTGGCCGCACCTACTCAGCTTCCTCACCAATCCAGCCGGACAGGCGGGAACGTTTAGCGCGCCGGCAACACCGCCGCCGTTGACCACATCCTGACTTTCGCCCGGGCTATTGACGCCCAGCAAGCCAGGTTGCAGGCCTGCGACGAGCGCGAAACCCTCGGGGTTACCCGACGTGTCGAAAGGTCCGGCGATCCTGCAAGCCGCGCGAAGCGCAACTGTCACTGCCGCGGCTGAAGTCGGTGAAGCCGAGAGAAAGCAGGACGAGCAATCCGCGACCGCGCTGCGATCTGATCGATGTTCGGAGTTGGAGGCTCCCGAGCGATGATTGGGTATCGGAAAGCAGGAACAGCCCTCCCGTCGCGATCCGGTCGTGGCGATTTACCGTGCGGCGTTGCCGCAGGTGTTCGGCTACTTGCTGCCGCGGTGCGGCAGCGTCGCCGTTGCAGAGGATCTGGCTGCCGAGACCTTCCTAGCGGCAGTCGCGGCCGTGCAGCAGGGGCAGGTTCGCGAGGTAACGGTTGGGTGGCTGGTCGGCGTCGCTCGCCACAAGCTGGTCGATCATTGGCGGCGAGTGGGGCGGGAACAGCGCGGGGTGGCCGCTCTCGATCGAGAGCCGACGGACCTGGATGATCCCTGGGAGGAGTTACTCGATCTGAATGCAGCGCACACGGCGCTGGGGCGGCTGCCGGTGCCGCAGCGGTTGGCGCTGACGTTGCGCTACTTGGATGGGTTGTCGGTGCCCGAGGTGGCCCGGCACCTGGGGCGCAGCGTTCACGCGACTGAGACGCTGCTGGTCCGAGCTCGAGCCGCTCTGCGACGAATCTATGACGAGGAGGAGCCAGGTGAGCGATCCGCTTGAGCGGCTGCGGATGCCGGTCGTGCCGATCGAGCCCCGGGAGGAGTTCGCCGAGGGCCTGCTGCGGCGAATCCGGGGGACGGAGCGGCCAGCCGGACGGGACACAGCGACGATTCGCTACTTCGTCAACGATCTCGACGCTGCGGTGAGCTTCTATCGCGATCTGTTGGGGTTCGACGTCGAGCTGCGGCCATCGCCGGTGTTCGCGATGCTCTACCGCGGCGAGCTGCGCTTGCTTTTGACTGTCCCCGGCGAACCGCACGTGCTGCCCGACGGAACGCTGCCCGAGCCCGGCGGCCACAACCGCATCTCCCTGCTCGTCGACGATCTCCAGGCCACCGTTGCGGCACTGCGCGAAGAAGGCGCACGGGTTCGGGGCGAGATCGCCACCGGAGTAGCAGTGGACACGGTCCTACTGCAGGACCCTGCCGGCAACCCGGTCGAGCTGATCGCGCCGCGCGGCAGCTACCACGAACGAGCGAGCCGCGACACGCAACAGAGACATCCAGATGACGCTTCGACGACAACCGAGGAGGAACCGCAGTGATCACCGAGCTACACACCGTCGCGCTCTACGTCGCAGACCAAGACCGCGCCAAGCGCTTCTACGTCGACGCTCTCGGGTTCGAGGTTGGCGCCGATCAGCCCGGCTTGGGCGGCATCGGCCGCTGGATCGAGGTAGCGCCCGGGGGCGCCCAAACGTCATTCCTGCTCGCCGACGGCGCCGGCTGGAACAAGCAAGATCGGATCGGCAATTCCGCCGATGTCACGCTGCGCTGCGATGACGCCCGGGCCCTGCACTCCGAGCTGACAGCCAAGGGTGTGCCAGTGACAGAGCCGCAGACACAGCGCTTCGGGACGTTCATCGACATCACCGACCCCGACGGTCACCGGCTCCGTATCGTCGACGCGCACGGGAGGACGCTCCCCGATCGCGAATGATCGGCCGCCTCGCAGCCGCGGCCCTTCCATCGCGCAGGAGGACGACGCGCCGAGCCCTGCGGAGTACTGAGCTAGAGGCGATGCAGGACTCAGATGCCTTAGAGGCCTGGGCCCTCCGGATCGGGCAATCTCAAGTCGCGTGCCGGTAGCCGGCGCTCGACGACCGCGGTCAGCCCTCGAATCCCCGCAACGTGGGGCGTCCCTTGACGACGTCCTCAGGTGCGCCGGATGAGCGAACGGCTGTCTCGTAAGCCGATCGGTTACGGGATGCGCAGTTCGGTGGTTTCGGCTACTTGCTCGCTGCGCCTGGCAGCGGACCGAGCATCTCTGCACCCCACTCCTCGGGAGCGACGTCGTGCAGATACTCGGTGATCTCCCAGCGCTGCCCTTCGGGATCGGCGATCAAGGCTTGGCGCAGCCCCCAGGGCTGATCTACCGCGTCGCCAAGCACCGAGCCTCCGGCTGCGATGGTCCGCGCGCAGGTCGCGTCGACCTCATCGACAAACACGAGCGTGATGCTCGACGTCTCGCCGAAGCGCTCGCTGCCCGCCAGGCCGATCATCACGACCTGATCACCCAGCGTCAGCTCGGCGTGCCCAACGCCGCCGTCGGGCATCGCGACCTGTAGCGCGAGCTCGAGGCCGAGCACCTCGGCCAGCCACTGGACTGCGGCGGCGGGATCGCGGTACAGGACGTAGGCGACGACTCGTGGGTAGCCACGGGCTGGGCTATACACAGCCAGTCGCATTCTGCCGATCTTTCATCTCAGAAGCGGCATCAGGCCCCATGACTCGAGGCGGTTGTCGAACGATCACCGGAACCTGTGACGGCCCCCGAGCGCACGATGCTTTGAGGAACTGGGCCTCCGGGGGAGCAACACGGGAGCAGCGTCGGAGGACGCGCGGCGATGATTCTCGTTCATCGCGACGGTCTGTAGGCCGCAATCCCGACTTGATGATCGAAAGGACCTCCTGCCGGGATCCGGACGGAACTGCCTCGGGTGATGAAGATGCCAGGGATATGGGGATCGTAGAAAGGTGAAAAGCAACGGCGCGCCGCCGACGTTGACCGACTGCTCCTATGCCTCACGGCCCATGGAACGCGAGTCGCCGTCGGCGCCCGCTCCGCACAGCCTGACCGCGCGCGTAGCCACCCGAGAGACTCCCCCCTTTCATGCAAGGCAGCCACGATCTCGGCTGGCCGACGCCGCCGTCCGCTGCTGTTTCCGGACACAGGCAGTCGCGAAGCCGTCCCGGCTCCGCTATCCGCGCGAGGACGGATGCAGGTCTGCGCACGCCCCGAGGTCTCGCACCTGCTACTCGCCCACTTGCGCGTCCGACCGTGCCCATGCGGCGAACGATTGCTACGGAGCTCTCGGATCCGCGCATTCGGGGACCGTCGGCGCCGGCTCCGAGATGCCTGTGCAAGCCGCAGAGCACGTCTCGGCGGCGACCGACTGCGCTGCCGGTTCACATCTATGCCAATCATCGGGGGCGGGTCGCAGCTTCCTGACCAAAGGAGCGCACTCGACGCTGGGGTCGCGCGCGATGGGATGCCCTGACCGACCTCGCCGCGACGCGGCCGCAGGATAGTGAAAGGCGACCTCGAAAACCGATCGGCTGGGATCGACCGCGCAGAGCGCTACCTATGGCCTACACGTATCAGTTCGAGGACCACCTACGTGAGCACAGGCCCTCCCGTCTGGGTCAGCGGCTCTGGTGGATGCCGGCGGCGGCTGGCGTTGCCGTGGTGATCGCCGACGCGGTCTACTTAGCGGCCGCCGGGTCCGGTCAGCTGTCGGTCGCGCTCGCGGTGCCGCCGCTGTTCATTGCCGCGACGCTGTTCCTCGTCGCCTGGGCGGCCCTGAGCATCGCCGACTGGACCTACCGATCGGAGAAGTACTACCGAGAGGCGCAGCACGTTGCTGCCTCCGAAGCGCTCGCCTACATTCTCGCCGGGCGCCGCACCCGTGGGGAGGTCGTCGACCACGCGCCGTTCCCTGACCAAACAAACCAGCGCTCAGCAACAGTCGACACGTCGACCGCGACCGCATCCGCACCGCGACCGGCCACCTCGGCCCAGACCGCGGCGACCGTCGGCATGATCCCGCCGGCTCATCCGGCGCTCCCGCTCGACGCCTAACAGGACCAGCCAGCCCCGACGTGGCTGCTTGGCATGGAAACTAGAAGTCGTTCGGTCGCCGGCCCGGCGCATCACCGCGACGATCTCCTCGACGGTCGGTGGGTCGGGCGGATAGCTCCGACCTTTGGCGGGCGGCCGCCATAAAAGCCGGGCATGATCGCCGGGACCGACGCCGACCAGGGGCATCGAGTAGCTCTGAACCGATCATGGGCAAAGCGTCGCGCCACCGGGATCAGACCGCCAAGCATCGGACTGGACATGTCTGCGCCTCGGGCGTGCCGGCCCTGCGGAGACCTTCGTCCTGCTCCTGGCAGCCCCCGGGGGAGCATGGAGGCGCCGGGTCGGCGATGATTGTCTGCATGTCCGAGAAACCGCCCGCCCGCAGCGTCAAGATTTCGCCCGACGAGCGCACCGGCTGGTCCTCGGAGCGCCCGCGCGGAAACGGCGGCACGGCGCGCCCGGTCGACGTGTCAGTCCGGTGCCGCGTCCTGGCTCCGACGCATCGGCTGCGCTACTCGCCCGGGAGCCTTCTCATCATCGTCGGCGCCGAAGCGGCAGGCCCCGCACGGTTCGCCGAGCGAGCAGTCGAGGAGCGCGGGGCGATCCTCGCACCCGGCAGGGTACGAGCACTACTAGCCGGTCGTGTCGCGCAAAGCGAGATCGAGGGACGTACAAGTGACCTGCTCGCCGCCACCGTCCAGAAGCGGCTGCAATCTGGGCAGAACGTCGTTCTGCCGCTCGAGGGTTTCGACGCTATAGAGCGCGAACGGTACGTGCGCCTCGCACACCACCTCCAGCGGCCGCGACACCTGATCCTGCTGGAGGCGCCGCGCGAGAACGTACTCGACAACGAGCGACCGGCCCTCGACGAGCTCCGGCGGTCCCTCGACGCCGGCGAACTCGGAATCGAGGGCTTCCAGACCGCACTTCGTCTCGGCGGCCACGCACTCGCCGAGCTCAAACGAATCGTCTTCCAGCCCCCGCCACGCGACGACTGATCCTCGCCGAGCTGCCGGGCCCACGGCCGTGCTCGACCGGATCGGACCTGCAACGCTTCCCGTGTGGAGCAATCGGTCGAAATCACCGGCAACATGATCCGCCTTGGCCAGCTACTCAAGCTTGCCGGTGCTGCCTCCGGCGGAGCCGATGCCAAGGCGCTGATCGCCAGCGGTCAGGTCACCGTTAACGGTGAGCCCGAGCTGAGGCGCGGCCGACAACTCCATCCCGGCGACGTCGTGCGCGTGGGCGCAGATGATCTGCGCATCGCCGCCGCCCTCCCCTCTACCAGTCCCGGGTAAGGCTCGTTCGTAGATCACTCCTGACACGGCTACCCGTCGCACTCGGCGCTCAGGCGGGAAAGTGTCTTCGGCTCGGCTGACGCTTTCGCCGGACGCCGATCCGACCGCATGCTGACGACCTCGGCCACGCCGGGCATCTGCTACACCGGAACGAATGCAATGTCTAGCGAGCGCTGGCTGATCACGGGCGCGCTCGGCTGCGTCGGCGCTTGGTGTTGCCGCCAGCTCGTGCGCGAAGGTCACGCGGTCGTCGGCTTGGACCTCGAGTCCGACCGACGGCACGCGCAGCTCATCATGAGCGGCGAAGAGTTGGACGGCGTCGAACTCGTGCGCGGCGACATCACCGACCTCTCGGCGCTCGAGCAGCTGATCGCCAGCCGGCGGGTAACTCACGTGGTGCATCTCGCCGCCATGCTCATTCCGCTCGCGGCGGCCGATCCGCCGCGCGGGGCGCTCGTCAACGTGGTCGGCACCGTAAACGTGTTCGAGGCCGCCAAGCGCCACGGCGTGGCCGGTCTTGCCTACGCCAGTTCTGCCGCCGTGTACGACCGCGCCGACGGCGTGCGTGTAGCCGAAGGCGCTGACGGACATCCGGCGAGCCACTACGGAGTGCATAAGCTGGCGAATGAGGGAGCAGCGCGTGCGTACTGGCGAGACGACGGGTTGGCAACCGTCGGCCTACGACCGCACGTGGTCTACGGGGCGGGGCGCGACCACGGGTTGACGGCCGGCCCCACGCTGGCGATGCTCGCCGCCGCCCGAGGCGAAGCCTACGAGATCCCCTTCGGGGGGCGCGCCCAGTTCCAGTACGCCGGCGACGTGGCGGCGCGCTTCATAGACGCCGCCCGTGTAGCCGTGCGCGACGCGGTGGTCCACAACATCGGTGGTCCCTCCGAGCACATGACGGATGTGGTTGCCGCGATCGAGTCCGCGGCTCCCGAGGCGGCTGGCAAGATCACTGTCAAACACAACGTGCTGCTGCCGCTGCCGGAGGACATGGAGGCCTCGCCGACGGCAGCTACGCCGCTAAGGCAGGGAGTGCTCGAGACGATCGAGCTGTTTCGCCGCGCGCGCCCCTGACCACGGTTCTGCTCGGCGCAGATCCACTGAAGGCATCGGGCACACAGGGGGGTGGGACTGAACGCCAGCACCAGACACGTCTGTCAAGCAGCCGGAGCGGGAGGGTGTCGATTTCGACCCCATGGGTGCGTGTCACGGCGTGCGAGGTGGAGGATGCTTCGTGCGGCGCTTCCGAACGGTGGGAGCCAACCAGACGGTACGAGAGATGGAGGAGTTCATGTCTCAGGCAGCTGGAACGCACCACACGCATCTGACAAGCGCTCGGACTGACTCAGGCGCGCGTCAACGGGCGACGGCCAAGCTTGGCCGGCACACTCTGGCGCCTTTGGTCCTCCTCATGGCTGTCGGGCTGATCATGATCGCGGCGTCGGTTTACGTGCTTCTCGGCGAGAAGAAGATCGACGTTTCGCCGTCGCTATGGCGCGTTTCACTTGACCTCTGTCGCGTCGTCACCGGTCTGTTCGGGATCCTCGTGATCGTGTCAGTGGTGACCGAGCGACGCTCGGGATCGCGCGACGGCGGCACCTTCCGCTCCGTGGCATGCGGCGCCGCCTTCATCGCTGCCGCCGTGGCTGGTCTCGGCCTCGTCATCGCGATCACCGGTCTCGGCGGTTTTGCCCTCCTATACGGCGGCGGAGCTTTCTTCGTTGACGAGTTTCGTGCCTCCCATCCCGGGCCGCGTCGGATGCTTCGACTGCGTCGGGGGCGTTGATCGCTCCTACTGCTTTTCGCGCGGAGGCCTACTCCGGAGGACCTGTGCCCGGCAGGACGCCGACCGTAGCGATTCGATGTCGGCAGGGAGCGACGGGTAGCTCGCGGCGAGAATCGACGAGTACCCGTGGTCACAGATGAGGATCAGTCGCTCGTCGAGTCCGCCGAGGTAGACGTTGCGCCACGGACTGTCCACGGCGACCCGCCATTCGAGCACGGTCCGTGGGACGTGGAGGCTCCCGGGAACGACGCCATGAAGCTCACGGGAATCGTCGGAGCGTATGTCGATTATGAGCCCGTCGGCTGCGGAAGCTGAGAAGGCCTGAGGAGGAGAAAATCGAGTGATCTGCTCTGCCGCCTCGTTGACCAGACGGTCAAGTGACCGCCGCGCGCCGGCCCCGTTTGAAGGCGTCGGGCGGTGTAGACCGCGGACGTGCACGCCCTCACTCCGGCCCGGCTCGCGGTCCGGGATCGGACCTGACTCAGCGCCAACCACAGGGGAACCGCAGCGGCTTCAGCTTGATCGCCATGGCGCGGCGGCCTTGACCCGCGGCCCTGGCGGCGGGCGCTCCCCGGCAGCGACCGACTGTTGAGCACGGCCCTGGGGCGGAGGCTGGGCGGTTGCAAAGAGGTAGGCTGCGGAGGTGCAGCACCCGAGGCTGACCAGGCGGTTCAACGTCCGGATTCCGTTGCGGGATGGCGTCAGCCTGGCAGCAGATCTGGTGCTTCCGGACGTCCTGCCGGCGCCGGTGGTCGTGACGCGTACCCCGTACGGGCGGAGTGGCGAGACGCAGACGAAGCGCGCGGACGTGTTCGCCAGAGCGGGATACTGCGCCTGCTGGGTCGACGTGCGGGGTCGTGGGGATTCGGAGGGCGCGTTCGACCCGTACCGGAACGACGGGCTCGATGGCGTTGATGTGATCGCGTGGGCGGCGGGACAGGACTGGTGCGATGGTTCGGTGGCGACCTGGGGCGGTAGTTACGCGGGCCGTATTCAGTGGCTTACGGCGCTGCATCGTCCGCCGGCGCTGAAAGCAATGATCGTGGTTGTGCCACCGTCGGATCCGTTTGTGGAGAACCCGACAGGTGTGCCCAGCCCGATGCACATTCACTGGTTCCGGATGACCGACGGCCACGCGATGCAGTACACGGAGGCGGTCGATTGGATGGAGGTGTACCGGCACCGGCCGCTGATCGAGCTGGACGAGGCGGCGGGCTTTCGTTCCGAGCTGTGGCGGGAGGAGTGCCGGCATCAGACGCTCGACGCCTGGTGGGAGGCTGTGCGCTACCAGCACCGCATCGGCGAGGTCGACGTGCCGGTGTTGCACATCTCGGGGTGGTATGACGATGAGGAGATCGGAACGCCGGCGAACTTCGCGGCTATGCGCGCGGCTGCACGCGCCGGCCAGCGGCTGCTCATGGGCCCGTGGGGTCACCAGGTAAACGCCTCGACGACGTTCGGCGAACTTGACTTCGGCAACGATGCGGTTATTGACCTCAATGCCGCGATGACCGGCTTCCTGGACGAGACGGTTCGGCACTCTCCGCCGGCCGAGCCGCCCCCGCCCGTCCGGCTCTTCCTCATGGCGGCGAACGAATGGCTCGATCTGGACGACTGGCCCGCCCCGGGCAGCGCCGAGGCGGCGTGGTACCTGGACAGCGAATGCCGTGCCAACTCGAGCTACGGCGATGGGCGCCTCCGCGACGGTCCTGTGTCGACCGAGTCATCGCGGGACGCCTGGGTGCACGATCCCGACCGGCCGGTTCCGTTCGTCACCCCCTCTTCGTCGGCGCAGATCGGAGGTCCGGACGACTACTCCGGCGTCGACATCCGCGCTGACGTGCTCGTCTACACCAGCGAACCGCTCACCGAACCGCTCGACGTGATCGGGCCCGTGCGAGCCGTGCTGTTCGTGTCCACCTCGGCCGGGGACACCGACGTGACCGCGAGGCTCATCGATCTGCACCCGAACGGGTTTGCGCAGCGACTCTGTGACGGCCTGGTGCGGCTTCGCTACCGCGCGGGACATGACCGGCCGCAGCCGGTGGTGCCAGACACCGTGTATGAGGTCGAAGTCGTGATGTGGGACACCGCGCAGCGCTTCCTCCCCGGCCACTGCATCCGCCTCGCCGTCGCCTCCTCGGCACACCCCAAGTTCGCCGTAAACCTAGGCGCCGGGGACGATGAGAGCACGGCGACGACCGCCGTGGTCGCTCACAACCGGCTGTACCACGACGCTGCGCGCCCGTCGCGCCTGCTTCTCAGCGTTCTCCCGGGCAGGACCGCCGACGACTCAGCCTGAGACCGATACAGCGTCGCCCGGGCGCGTCGACCAGACCCCCATCAAGCTTTGTCCCCGCCGTGCCGATGATGAGGGCGTCAGACAGCGAAGGCAACCAGCGGGTGAGACCCTCCTCTCCGAAAGACGTCCCCCGGCCATGAAATAACTGCCTGATCTTCTGATGCCCTGAGGCCCGCGATGCGGGCCTTCGGCCTTTAAGGCGCCGGATGCGTATTGGCTCGTTGTCGCGCAGTAGCCCGGCCTTGCGGCAACCGGGTTGCGCAGCCGATCGGGCAACCCGGAGCGTTTGAGCGCTCATTGGTTGGGGAATGGCGAGAACCATTGGGTGGCCAACCGAGGGAGGCCTTCCAGCCGCATCGACGGCAACGGCAAGACGATTCGAGGAGGAGCGCTGCGCGCACGCGGAGTCCGCCTGTACGCCGGCATGTTGCCCGGCAAAGAGGTGCTCCCGACGTGTTCGACGCACTCGAAAGTGACCCGAGGCGAAGCGCGACGCCACTGTGACTTTTCGGCTACACGCAAACGGAGGAGGAAGGTAGATGGCCCGCGGCAGTGCAACACGTCGGAGTGAGATAGTCGACACCATCAACGCTGCGTTGGAGATTGTCGACGACGTTGTACAGGACGAAGATGGAGACCTCGTCCGAGCCGTAGTCGCCGGCTTCGCGCTCAAGCTGATCTCGGACGGCAATTACCAGGACGACCGCGAGGACGAAGACGAAGACCGGGCTCCCGAAGACGACGAAGAAGAGCCGGAGGACGAGGAGGAAGAGCCAGAAGCCGAGGAAGAGGAAGAGCCAGAGGCCGAGGAGGAAGAAGAGCCAGAGGCCGAAGAGGAAGAACCGGAGGAAGAGCCGGAGCCACCGAAGCGCACCACCCGCGGTCGCAGCGCGAGCAGCAGTAGCAGCAGGAGCCGGAGCAGTCGGAGCCGGAGCAGCGGTAGCCGGAGCAGCAGTAGCAAGGCCGGCAGTACCAGCAGCAGCAAGGGCGGCAGCAGCGGCAGCAAGAGCAGTGGCACCAGCCGTAGCAGGAGCAGCCGGTCGAAGAAGTGAGGCCGCAATAGAACTCGGCTGACTGCTGCGGCGGCGTTGTGCCCAGCCGTCAGTCGACCGGCTCGAACGTGCCGTCCGCCCGTGGCCGATACGGACTGACCCGCTCAACCGCCTCGGGGTCGATCTCC
This sequence comes from Solirubrobacteraceae bacterium, assembly GCA_035252415.1. Lineage (GTDB taxonomy): Bacteria > Actinomycetota > Thermoleophilia > Solirubrobacterales > Solirubrobacteraceae > Palsa-465. The sequence continues at coordinate 1,132 of DATFDC010000484.1, read as the reverse complement.
CCGTAGAGGTGGGGGAACAGCGACTCGATCACCACCGGCGCGCCTAGCCGCTCCGGATCGAGCTCGAGCAGGACCAGATCGGTCATGCCGCGATAGAACGTGTCTGCTACCTGCTTGACCTGGTGGGCGAACGAAAGGTGAATGAACCCCTCGTCGTCCAGAAGCTTCCCGAGCGACGAAACACGATAGGCGCCGTCACGCCGCGCCTGCTCCCAGTCGGCGATGCGGGCAATGTGGAAGAGTCGCTCCACGCCCGGGTCAGGTCCGGCGCTCCGAGTGCAGCCAGGCCGCGACATCGGCGATGACCGTCACGTCGACGTGCTGTGCGGGCTCGTACTCGGCTGGACTCGACGGGCCGCTGCCGGGTGCGAAAAGGTGGTTCAGCTCGGGGTACACCCGGATGGTGACGTCGGGATGGTCGGACAGCGCGGCCTGCCAGAGCGCCAGGTCGTCGGCGACCGTGACCTGGTAGTCGCGGCCGCCCTGGAGGATCAGCATCGGCTTGCCCAGCGCGGCCGCGAGACCGGCCGGGTCGTAGTCGCGCAGGTCAAGCCAATACGAGGCGGGAGCCCCGAGCGGGAGCTCGCTGGCCGGGGTCGAAGGCGACAGTCCGGCGTCGATGCGTTCGGCCTGCTCGGTGAGCTTCTGGATCACCGGCCGCGACGCCGCCTCGTTCTCGGGACGCAACGATGCGAGGTAGGTGAACTGCCGGACCAGCACCCAGTGCAGCGGCTGCGCGCCACCGGCCAGGAGGATCAGCCCGGCGACAGACGGGTCGACCGCGGCGATCCGCGGGGCGACCGTGCCGCCCAGGCTGTGGCCGAGCAGGAAGATCCTCGCCTCGTCGACCTCGGCCACCGCCCGCAGGCGCTCGACCGCCGCGAGCGCGTGGGGCAGGTACTCGTCACTGAGCGTGAACTGATCGGCGTGTTGCACGTCGTCGGCGTGCGCATAGGTCACCTTGTCGAACCTGAGCACCGCTACACCCTGGGTGGCCAGGCCCCAGGCGACATCCTTGAACGGCTTGTTGCGCCCGATCGTCTCGTCGCGGTCGAGCGATCCCGAACCGGCCAGCAGCACGACTGCGGGCAGGGGTCCCGGTCGGCGCGGGACGCTCAGGGTTCCGTCGACC
>DATFDC010000483.1:0-2149 GCA_035252415.1 Solirubrobacteraceae bacterium | reverse complement strand
GTTCAACTTCCGGAACAAGCAGGGCGCGCGCCCCTTCTACGACCTGGTCGCGAACATCGCGGCTGAGGAATTCGGCCACATCGAGCTCGTCGCGGCGACGATCAACACGATGCTCACCGGGGCCTCGGACAGCCCCAACGGCGACGGCTCGCTCGGCGACGGCCTCAAGGGCGTGAAGAGCGCCCGCAACCTTCAGCAGTTCATCGCGGGCGGCCAGGCGGCGCTGCCCCAGGACTCGAACGGCCGTCCCTGGAACGGCGACTACGTCTTCTCGTCCGGCGACCTCGTCGAGGACCTCACGCACAACTTCTTCCTGGAGACCGGCGCGCGCCAGGGGAAGCTGAAGGTCTACGAGATGGTCGACCACCCGGCAGCACGGGCGCTCACCGGATACCTGCTGGTGCGGGGCGGCGTCCACCAGGTCGCCTACGCCCGCGCGATCGAGAAGCTGACCGGGGCGGACCTGATGAAGATGTTCCCCTCGCCCCGGATCCCCACCGAGAAGATCCCCGAGTGCCAGCCGCACATCAAGCGCGGCGAGCACCTCAAGCTGTATCGCTTCTCTCCCGACGACTTCCACGAGATCGCGGCGGTGTTCAACGGGCCGCATCCCGAGACCGGCGAGGATCTGCAGATCGCCGAGGAGGTCCAGCCGGAGGGCGCGCCTCCATTCGACCTGCCGCCGCAGCCCGCGGTGTTCGCTCCCGGGCCCGAACCGGAGGAGATCGCCAAGATCGCGGCCAAGCTCCGCAAGGCGGCGGGTCTGCCCAAGGAGCCGACCGGCGTCGTGGCCAACAACGGCAAGGGCGTGGTCGGCAAGGTCAAGGACGCAGTCAGTTAGTGGCTGCGCGCCGGGCCGGCGGGCACCGCGGACGCCCGCCGGCTCCGGGCGCAGTACCATCCACAACATCTGACAACAGGGGTGCTGGCGGGATAGGCCGGCTGAGATAGCGCCCTGTGCAACCCGGCGCTGACCCTTCGAACCTGTGGGGTAATGCCCGCGAAGGGAGCGACAACCGAGATGATCGAGGCTCCTGTCCAGGAGCCTCGCGAGCTTAACGACGGCGACGGTTCGGTCCGCGTCGAGCTCGTGAGCCGCACATTTGCCACCCGGCGCGGCCCGGTGCAGGCCCTCGCCCGCATGAGCCTGCGTGCCGCACCCCACGAAGTCGTCGCCGTGGTCGGCCCGAGCGGGTGCGGGAAGACCACGCTGCTCGAGCTGATCTGCGGCCTCCAGAGGCCGGACTCCGGCCGCGTCCAGGCTGCGGCGGCCGCGCTCATGCCCCAGCGCGACCTGCTGCTCCCGTGGCTGAGCGCGCTCGACAATGCCGGGCTGGCCCTGCGCGCCCGCGGTGTCTCGCGCGAGGAAGCCCGAACCACAGCGGCGCCATGGCTCGAGCGTTTCGGACTTCGCAGCTTCGAACGCACCCGGCCGGCGGAGCTGTCCGGGGGGATGCGCCAGCGGGTGTCGTTCCTGCGCACGCTGCTGGCCGGCAAGCCCGTGCTGGCTCTCGACGAGCCGTTTGCCGCCCTCGACGCGATCACCCGTCAGGAGATGCACGGCTGGCTCGGGCACGTGCTCGAGTCGGAGCCGCGGACGGTGATCCTGGTCACCCACGACGTGGAGGAGGCGGTCATCGTCGCCGACCGTGTGGTGGTCATGTCGCCCCGTCCCGGGCGGGCGGTCGCCGAGATCGAGGTCGCGCTGCAGCGGCCGCGCCGGCGCACCGATCCGGCCGTGGTCGAGTTGCGCGAGAAGGCCCTGGGCGCACTCGGGGTGGAGCCGTGAGCCGTCTGCGCCAGGCCTGGCCGGCCGCGCTCCTGCTCGCCGCGCTGATCGGGATCTGGGAGCTCTACGTCGACCTGCACGGCGACACGTTCTCGCTCATCCTCCCCGCCCCTCACCAGGTGGCCAAGGCGCTCTACACCGACCGCGGGCTGCTCTGGAGCAACTTCGTCGTCACCGCGAAGGAGGTCCTGCTCGGGATCGTGGTGGCCACTATGGTCGGGTTCGTGCTCGCCGTGGCGATCCACTTCTCCCCCACGGTGCGCCGGGCCCTCTACCCGCTGGTGGTCGCCTCCCAGGCGGTGCCGGTCGTCGTATTCGCGCCGGTGCTCGCGTTCTGGCTCGGCTTCGGGCTGGTGCCGA
>DATFDC010000482.1:0-3405 GCA_035252415.1 Solirubrobacteraceae bacterium | reverse complement strand
AGCGCCTGCACGAGCAGGCCATGCGCGAAGGCTCGCCACGCCGCGTTCACGACCCCGGCCCGGCCGGGGGCGGCGAGCCGGGCGGCGACATCGCCGCCGAACGTGTACAGCGTTGCGACCGTGAGCCCGCCCACGGCCAGCCCGATCCCCAGCCGCTGAGCGGTACGGCGGCGGTCGCGCGAGAGCCAGATGGCGCCGAGCGCGAGCACGATCGAGGCCACGGCGAAGGCCCAGGCGATCGCGTAGAGATGACGGATGAGCCTGATCACCGCAGACACCGTGCCGCCCGGCCGCAGCGAGCCGATCTGGGCAAGGCGATCGGCCGCGACCTGGCGGGCGGCGCCGGGCGCGAGGCGCTCGAGCGCACCCTGGATCAGCACGCTCGCATCGGCGACGGTCAGGAGTATCGGTCCGCCGTGTCCGGACACCAGCGATGCGTGGAGCTCCAGCGCGGCGCGGTGAAACAGCCCGGCAAACGCCCCGCTGCCGACGATCGCGCCGGTGACCGCGCGGACCACCGGCCGTACCGTGACGAGGTCGCCGCCGACCTGACGCACCACGAGGTCGGTCAGGTGGTCGGCGATGTCGTCCTGGACGGCGGGGGCCTTCAGGGTCGCGACGGCGCGATCGGCGAACGGCTCCGCCTTGAGCACGGAGCGCCCGACGTAGGACAGGACCAGGGCGAGGACCGCGAGGAGCACGGCGACCCCGGCCAGTGCCCCGGCAAGCCAGCCGCGATGACCCGAGCTTTTGGTCGGCATGCCGGCTACACGATTCCAGGTCATGTCGATCGTCGTGGTCGGCGGCGAAAAAATCGTGGTCGCGACCACGATGCGAAGCGGGCCATCGGGTGCGAGTCTGCGGCGCGTGACCGGGCCGCTCCGCGTATACGTCGATTTCGACACTCGTGAGGACCCGATCGCCGGCCGGCTCTCCAGCCAGGCGGGAGAGCGGCCGTTCACGGGCTGGTTGGGCCTGATTTCCGCGCTCGAGAGCGCGATCGGCCCGGGGGACCAGGATGAGGCTCGCGAGGGATCCCGGGGGGCGGGGGTCCCTCGCGCCTCCGCCGGTCCACCGCTGCGAGCCGACTAGCGCCGCGTGGTCTCGCGCTGGGCGGTCAGCCTGGCCGCCAGCTCGGCCCGCGATCGCACACCGAGCTTGGTGCAAACCGAGCTGCGCGCGGCCCTGTCGGCCGCGGCCGCGGACGCCGGCTGATCGCGGCAGGCGGTTGGTAGGGTGGCTGTCGGTGTTTGCTTTGCGAGGTGACGCGCACGCGTTCTGGCTGCGCGAGCCGGGCCGGGGCGAGATCCGGCCGGTCGCCTTGCCCGAGCCGGCGCGTGACGAGATCGTCGTGCGCACGCTGTGCTCCGGGGTGAGTCGCGGCACCGAAACCCTGGTGTTCCGGGGCGGCGTGCCGCCCTCGCAATACGCGACGATGCGCGCGCCGTTTCAGGAGGGTGAGTTCCCGGCGCCGGTCAAATACGGCTACCTGAACGTGGGCGCGGTGGAGCGGGGACCGGCCGAGTTGCAGGGCCGCACCGTGTTCTGCCTCTATCCGCACCAGACCGCCTACGTGGTGCCGGCCGCCGCGGTGACCGTGGTGCCCGACGGGGTGCCGCCCGCTCGTGCCGTTCTGGCAGGGACCGTCGAGACCGCGGTCAACGCGCTGTGGGACGCCGGCCCGCTGCTCGGGGACCGAGTCGCGGTGGTCGGTGGCGGCATGGTCGGCTGCTGCGTCGCCCGCCTGCTGAGCCGGTTCCCCGCCGTGCAGGTCACGCTTGTCGATGTCGACCCCGGCCGCGCGGATATCGCTGATTCGCTGGGCGTCGAGTTCGCCCTGCCAGCGGATGCCGCGGGCGGTTGCGACCTGGTCGTGCACGCGAGCGCCACGCCCGCCGGGCTGCAGCGCTCGCTCGAGTTACTCGCACCCGAGGGCACGGTGATCGAGCTCAGCTGGTACGGCGACACGGAGGTTCGCCTGTCGCTCGGTGGCGCGTTCCACTCCGGTCGCCTCGGCATCCGCGCCAGCCAGGTCGGCACGCTCTCGCCGGCCCGCGGCGGGCGACGCACGACGGCCGATCGCCTGGCGCTCGCGCTCGAGTTGCTGCACGACCCGGCGTTTGACGCGCTGCTCACCGGCCAATCGAGCTTTGGTGAGCTACCCGACGTGATGGCCCGGCTGGCTACGGGAAGTCTTCCGGCGCTCTGCCATACGATCACCTACGACGGAGCATCGTAGATCGTGTACAGCGTGACTGTCCGCGATCACATGATGATCGCCCACAGCTTCCGCGGCGAGGTGTTCGGGCCGGCGCAGCGCCTGCACGGCGCGACCTACGTCGTCGACGCCACCTTCCGGCGCGCGGCGCTCGACGCCGACAACATCGTGGTCGATATCGGGCGGGCGACCGAGGAGCTGCGTGCGGTGCTGGCCGAGCTCAGCTACCGCAACCTCGACGAGGTGCAAGCCTTCGCGGGCGTGAACACGACCACCGAGGCGCTCGCCCGGGTGGTCGCAGATCGGCTTGCCGAGCGGGTGCATGCCGGCGCGCTGGGCGACAGCGCCCGCGGGGTCGACGGGCTCATGGTCACGTTGCACGAGTCGCACGTCGCCTGGGCGAGCTACGAGCGGCCGCTGTGACGTCGGTTCATGTCGTCGTGCCGGATGGCATCGACGACCCGGGGCGGCCGAGCGGAGGCAACACCTACGACCGACAGGTCTGCCGCGAGCTCGGCTCGATCGGGTGGTCGGTGCACGAGCACCCGGTGCCCGGTTTTTGGGCGCGGCCCGATGCGGCGTCCTTCGCCGGCCTGGCGCGTGTCGTGCAGGAGATCCCCGACGGCGCGGTCGTGCTGCTCGACGGACTGATCGCGTCGACGGCCCCGGATGTGCTGCTTCCGCAGGCGGGCCGGTTGCGACTGATCGTGCTCGTGCACATGCCACTGGGTGACCGGCCGGTCGATGACGGAGCTGTGAGTCGTGAGCGAGCGGTCCTCTCTGCCGCCGCCGCCGTGGTCACGACCAGCGCGTGGGCGCGGCGTCGGCTGCTCGAGCTCTACTCGCTCTCCGCCGACCGCGTGCACGTCGCTTCGCCTGGGGTGCAGGCGGCGGAGCTGGCCCCCGGGAGCGGTACGGGCGGCGCGCTGCTGTGCGTCGCGGCGGTGAGGTACGAGAAGGGGCACGACGTGCTGCTCGGTGCGCTGGAGATGGTCTCGGACCTTGCATGGCGCTGCGTGTGCGTGGGCAGCCTGGACCGCGACCCGTCGTTCGTGGATGCTGTGCGTCGCCGCGCCGCGCACGGTGGGCTCGGCGATCGGGTGGAGTTCCCGGGAGCGTTGACCGGGGCCGAGCTCGACCGAAGTTACGCCGCCGCGGACTTGATGGTGCTGGCATCGCGGGCCGAG
>DATFDC010000481.1:0-6483 GCA_035252415.1 Solirubrobacteraceae bacterium | reverse complement strand
CGCGACCGCCGCGGTGTTCGACCGCCGGCGGGCGCGCGTCTTCGGACCCGTCGATGAGGCGCTGCTGGCCAGGGCCGGGGTCGGCGGGGAGCTGCTCGAGCGGGTGCGCGGGCTGAGGCTCGGTTCGCTGATCGTGGCGCCGCTGACCGCCACCGGCCAGCCGCCGGTCGGCGTGCTGGTCCTGGGCATGGCGCGCTCCGGTCGGCGCTTCGACGACGCGGACGTGACCCTGGTCGGCGAGCTCGCGCATCGCGTGGCCCTCGCGATTGAGAGCGCCCGCCTGTACAGCGAGCGCTCGCTGATCGCCAGCACCCTGCAGCGCAGCCTGCTCCCGCCCGAGCTGCCCGACATCCCGGATTTCCGGCTCGCCGGGTCCTACCAGGCGGCCGGCGAGCAGAACGACGTGGGCGGGGATTTCTATGACGCCTTCGAGGTTCCGGGCGGCTGGATGGTACTGGTCGGCGACGTGGCCGGCCGGGGAGCCGAGGCGGCGGCGCTGACCTCGCTCTCGCGCTACACGCTGCGCACGGCCGGCCGGCTGCTCGGGGATCCGATCGCGGCGTTCGAGCAGCTCAATGAGGCGCTGCGTGAGCGCGAGGGGCTGTCGCTGGTCAGTGTGTGCTGCGTGATGCTGCGCGCCGAAGGCGAGTCGGCCCGGGCCGAGGTCGTGCTGGCCGGGCACCCGCCGGCCTACCGCGTGCGCTCCGGGACCCCGAGCCCGGTGGGCGTGTTCGCGCCGTTCCTGGGCGCGTACGAGCACGGCGGATGGGAAGCCGTGGCGACCGAGTTGGTGGCCGGCGACCTGCTCGTCCTCTACACCGACGGGGTGATCGACGCCGTGGGCGAGGACGAGCGCTTCGGCGAGGAGCGCCTCGCCATCACGCTGCGCGACGCCCGCGGCGCCGGCGGCACGGTGGCGCGGATCGAACGGGCGGTCGGGGAGTTCGCACTCGGACCACAGGTCGACGACATGGCGATCATCGTGGTCGAGCGGACCGGCCCCGGTTAGAGTCGGCGAACAGACACGACTTCAGGAGGGTCGCAATGATCGAGCCGTACCAGGCCGTTGGGTTGATTTCGACGATGCGCGGCATCCGCCGGCGCGAGGAGATCGCCTGGAACCTCGAGCACATCTCGCACATGGTCAAGGCCGCCTCCTGGCTGTCCAGCATGGACCTGCCGGTGCGGCTGATCTGCATCCCGGAAGGCGGCCTTCAGGGCTTCACCGACGAGGTGCTCGACCTCGATCACGAGACCTACGCGCGCGAGTGCGCGATCGACATCCCCGGCCCCGAGACGGACTACCTGGGCCGCCTGGCCCAGCAGTGGAACGCCTACGTGATCGCCCAGGCCAAGGCCCGGCATCCCGAGTTCCCCGGGCTGTTCTTCAACGTCGGGTTCGTGATCGAGCCCGAGGACGGGACCGTGATCCTCAAGCACCACAAGGTCGTCCCGCTGCTGCCGGTCGAGCACTCGGTCACCCCGCACAACGTGTGGGACCGCTGGATCGAGCTGTACGGGCGCGATTTGAACGCGTTCTACCCGGTCGCCGACACCGAGATCGGGCGGATCGGGATCATGATGGCCAACGAGGCGTCCTATCCGGAGAACGCGCGCGGCCTGGCCATGAACGGCTGCGAGATCGCCTACCGCGGTCCGTACCCCGCCCCCGGCGTGATGAGCGGGATGTTCTCGGTCCAGAACCGGGCCCGCGCGCTCGACAACAACATGTACGTGATCGGGATGAACCTGGGGACCTACTACCTGGATTCGGAGTCCACCGTTCCGATCGACACGTTCAGCGGCGGCTCGGAGATCGTCGACTACCGGGGGCAGATCGTCACCGAGGTGCCCTACGGGGCCGGCTCGACCTGGATCGGCGGCACGATCGACATCCAGGCGCTGAGGCACTTCCGCCAGACCGCCCAGTGGGACAACTGGATGAAGGACCTGACCACCGAGCAGTACCAGCTGATCTACGAGCAGCCGGTTTACCCCAAGAATATGTATCTAGACCGGATGCCCTACACGCACGCCGAGTACCGCGAGCAGGTCACCCGTCGGCAGGTCGAACTGCTCCAGGAGCGGGGGGTGTGGGCGCGGCCGGGGGTGCTGGAGTCCTCGGGTGGCTGATTTCCAGGATGTCCGCCGGATTGCGCTGGGCCTGCCCGAGACCAGCGAGCGCCCGCAATGGGGCAACGCCTCCTGGCGGGTCCGCAACAAGCCGTTCGTGTGGGAGCGGCCGCTGCGGCCCGCCGACCTCCGGGCGCTGGGCGACGCCGCACCGGATGGCCCGATCCTGGGCGTGCGGGTCGAGCATGTCGGCGCCAAGGAGGCGATGATCGCCGATGACCCGAGCGTCTACTTCACGACGCCGCACTTCGACGGCTACGCCGCGGTGCTCGTGCGCCTGGACGAGATCTCGCTCGAGGAACTCGAGGAGGTGATCGCCGAGGCGTGGCTGTGCCAGGCGCCGAAGCGGCTGGCCCGGGAGTACATGGAGGCACGCAAGCTCGCATGAGCGAATGCTCATCGCGCGGCCGCAAGCGCCCTGAGCGGCTCAGCGTTGCATGCTGGAAGGTCCCTCCGCGGACCTGATCGTAAAACGCGCTGAGGAGGCCCCGTGCCTGACATGCCTGCCGGCATCACCCTCGGCCGGCTGGGACGCCTGACGCTCAAGGGCGCCCGCCGAGTCCCCGAGGTCACCGTCTACTTCTGGGCGATCAAGGCCCTGTCGACCGCGATGGGCGAGTCGACGTCGGATTACCTCGTCCACGCGATGGCCCCCGAGCTGGCCGTCGTCCTCGGGTTCATCGGCTTCGCGGTCGCGCTGGCCATCCAGTTCTCACGACGGCGCTACGTGGCGTGGGCTTACTGGCTGGCGGTGGTCGGCGTGGGGGTGTTCGGGACGATGGCGGCGGATGTGCTGCATGTCGGGTTCGGCGTGCCGTACGCGGCCTCGAGCGTGCTCTACGGCGTGGTGCTGCTCGCGGTGTTCGTGAGCTGGCAGAGGACCGAGCGCACGCTGTCGATCCACAGCGTCGACACCGACCGCCGCGAGCTCTTCTACTGGGCCGCGGTGGTGGCGACGTTCGCGATGGGCACCGCGGTGGGGGATCTGACCGCGGTCACCTTCCATCTCGGCTACCTCGCCTCGGCCCTGCTGTTCGCCGGCGCGATCGCGGTCCCGGCGTTCGGCTATTGGCGCGCGGGCTGGAATCCGATCCTGTGCTTCTGGCTGGCCTACGTGGCCACCCGGCCGCTGGGCGCCTCGTTCGCCGACTGGATGGGCAAGCCCCACTCGGCCGGCGGGCTCGGCTGGGGTGACGGCACGGTGGCGCTGGTGCTGACGCTGGCGATCGTCAGCCTGGTCGCCTACCTCACCGTCACCCGCCGAGACGTCCAGCCGGCGGGCGCGCCGGCCTACGGCGCGGCGCAGCTCTGAGCGTAGGCGCAGTCGTTGAACGACTGGCCGTCGGCGGCCAGCGCGGACGGGGTCGCCTCGTTGACCACTCCGGGTGAGAGGAAGATCTGGGTCGGGTCTCCCTGGGCGATCGTGTGGGTCGTGCCGCCGGCGGTGTAGGTCGAGGTCGGGCCGAAGTGGACGGTTCCGACCGGCGCGAGCAGCGTCTGCGCGACCAGCGTCGGGGCCTCAAGGATCCACTCGCCGGACGACTTGGTCGAGGTGTAGTTGACGTTCTTGCTCCAGCTCCACTTGCCGGCGTCGGTCATCGCGATGCTCCAGGTGTTCCCCGACACCTGGCTGATGTTCACGGTGACGTTGTCGCCCGGGGTGACCGTGCAGTTCGCGTCGCCGGTGCAATTGGTCAGCTGCGTCTCGCTCGCGGGCAGCAGCTCATACCAGGCGTAGTACTGCGGGCCGACGATCGGGTTGTCGGGCGCCGACTGCTCGGCGGTCCCGGCCTGGATCAGGTCGCTGGTGTTGTAGCCGCCGATCCCCGTCCACGTGGCGGCGAATCCGGGCGGGACCAAGCCGGCCGCGGGGACCGTGAACGTGGAGGACACCGCGGTCACGTTGTTGGCGCTCGGGGTCACCGCGTAGCCCGACCAGTTGAGGCTGTCGGCCGTACCGCCGTGCCGTGGAAGCACCGTGCCCTTCTTGGGGATGAGGACTCCCAGCCCGTGGTTCGCGCGCTTGGCATGGCCGGCGTGAGCCCCGGCCGTGCCGGCTCCGATCAGCATGGCGACGGACACAATCGCTATCGAAACGGCCGCTTTACGCATGGAAGTTCCTCCCGTGGACGGGCGGCTAGGGTCGATCCCCTGCCTGGATCGTCCTCCACGCTACTACCCCGACTCACCGCGTGCGCCGGTCACAAACTCCGGTCTGAATCGTTATGCCTGACATGAGATGGTCGGACGCGAGCGACGAGGCACTCCTGCGCGCCACGCGGTCAGAGCCCGACGCGTTCGCGGAGCTCTACGACCGCTACGAGTCGGCGCTGGTCGGCTACCTGCTCCGGCGGACCGGCAACGTCGAGGTCGCGGTCGATCTGGCCAGCGAGGTGTTTGCCGCGGCGCTGGCCGGTGCGCACCGCTATCGCCCGGCCCCCGGCCGGACCGCCGCGGCGTGGCTGTTCACGATCGCCCAGAACATCTTGAGAGACAGCCTCCGCCGCGGCCGTGTCGAGGCCCGCGCCCGGCGGCGGATCGGGATCCGCGACGCGGTCGCCTACGGGGAGGACGAGCTCGAGCGGATCGAGGCGCTGGCCGGCCAGACCGACTGGGCGACCCGGCTGCTCGAGTCCCTGCCGGTCGATCAGCGCGAGGCGGTGCGCGAGCGGGTGCTCGGGGAGCGGTCCTACGGCGAGATCGCCGGTGATCTGCGGACCTCGGAGCTGGTCGTCCGCAAGCGCGTCAGCCGTGGATTGGCCACGCTGCGCAAGAGACTGGAGGAGACGGCATGACCCTGCTGCCCGAATACCGCGCCCAGCTCTACGGCGCGGCCGAGCGTCGCGCCCGGCGCGGAGCGGTTGGTCTGCCCCGGCTGTGGCCGGTGGCGATCTCGACCGCGGTCGCGGCCGCTGTGGTCGTCGTGGCGGTGGCGGCGCTCAGCCACCGGCATCCGGTCAGCGCTCCCACCCACTCCGGCCCGGCCGTGTCGACGAGCCAGTTCACCGGCATGCTCGGCGTCATGCGTCGGCCGCAGACCCAGGCCGACCGCCGGACCTGGGTGCCCGGGTTCTTCCACACGTTCGCTTCGAAGGCGTGCCGCGCCGCGAGCACACCCTTCCAGTGCACGCTGAGGCTCGACCGGCCGCTGATCCGGGAGGTCGCCGTGCCCCGCTCGGGTTACCGGGTTGGACTGCTCCCGTACACCAGCGAAGGAAAGATCGCCGGGGTTGCCGTCACGCTGCGTGGGCCGGGCATCAACTACCGCGCAGCCGGGCCGTGGATCGACAGCACGACGATTCCACCCGGCCTGTCCGCGCTGCGCAGCAAAGGTCTGATGCTCTCGGCCTACATCGCCCAGGGCATCAACCGCGGCGTGATCGTGGTGCCCGACGGGGTGGCACGCGTGGTGCTCGGGCCGGTCCGCCTGACCGAGCGCTCCGTCACCCGGCGGATCGCCCCGACCGCCGGCGCGAGCGCGGAGGTGCACGACAACGTCGCTCTGTTCCAGCTGAACGGTCTCACGATGGAGAACCTTAAGCTCCGAGCGGCTTCCCTGCACCAGTTCTTCTCACAGGGATCGGGCGGCGAGTGCCGGCTGACACTGGCGATCTATCGGTTGGTCGCGGAGACGCACATGCTCTGGCTGGCGCCGGATGGCAAGGTGGTCAACCACGCACTGATCCGGTTCCCGGTCTACGTCGGCACGCGCCACCCGCCGCCTGGAACCGTCCCGTTTCCCTCGCGGTGCGGCGCTACTGGTTGATCTCGGCCGGCGTCCGCTCATCCTGGCCGGTGATCGACTCCTTGAAGCCGCGCATCCCGGCGCCGAGCGAGCGGCCGAGCTCGGGCAGGCGCTTGGCGCCGAACACGAGCAGCAGCAGGACCAACAGGAAGGCGATGTGGATGGGGTTGTCGAGTCCCAGCATGGGCGTCCTCCGATCAGGTGGTTGATGAGCGTTGTACGGAGGCGAGCGGGACTCGGATCACCGCGCGAGAGGTGGGGGCGAGGCTCCCGCCGCGCGGCTCCGCCGTGACCAGCAGGCGGGTGACCCCGCGCAGGTCTCCGGGAACGCCGAGGTCCGCCGTTCCGCGCGCCGTGACGCCGAACAGCGTGCTCGGGACCGCGTGTCCGCGCCGCGAGACTAGCCACAGCTCGTAGGTGCGGTCCGCCGGCAGGGACGGAAGGCGATCGACGACGAGCACGCCGTGACTGCCGGCGACGCGTAGCTCTGCCTGACCGACGGTGGCGTGGATCACGCGCGCGGGCGTCCCGGGCGTCCCGGGCGAGCCGGGCGAGCCGAGTTGCACGATCACCGCGGCCGCCGCGGCCAGCCCGAGAGCGAGCCA
>DATFDC010000480.1:0-2703 GCA_035252415.1 Solirubrobacteraceae bacterium | reverse complement strand
AACCGCCACCCGAGGAGCCACCCCCCGCCGAGGCCGAGGCCGCAACCGACGCCGAAGCCGCCGGTGAGTCCGAATCGCAGAGCCCCGAGCCGTCCGCAGAGGAGAACTCATGAGTGCCATCAGCGCAAAGGAAGTCAAGGCTCTCCGCGACCGCACCGGCGCCGGCGTGCTGGCCTGCCGCGAGGCGCTCGCCGAAGCATCCGGAGACGTGGATCGCGCGGTCGAGATCCTGCGCGCCCGGGGACAGGCCCAGGCGGCCAAGCGGGCCGGTGCCGAAGCGAGCGAGGGCGTGGTCCAGAGCTATATCCACGCCGGCAACAAGATCGGCGTGCTGGTCGAGGTCGACTGCGAGACCGACTTCGTCGCGCGCAATGACAACTTCGTGGAGTTCGCGCGCGACCTCGCCCTGCACATCGCCGCGGCAAATCCCCTCGCGGTGACCGATGAGGACATCCCCGCCGAGGACCGCGAGCGCGAGGAGCGAATCGCCACAGAGCAGGCGGCGGATCGCCCCGAGAACGTCCGCGAACGGATCGTGCAGGGCAAGCTCGACAAATGGCTCGACGACGTCGTACTGCTGCGCCAGAAGCACGTCAACGAGGACAAGCACGGCGGCAAGACGATCGAGGAGCTGCGGGCCGCGCTCGCCGCGGAGACGGGCGAGAACGTGGTGATCCGCCGGTTCACCCGGTTCTCCGTCGGCAGTTGACCGCGTCAACCGAGCCGGGGCCGATGGGTGCAACGCAAAACGAGGGCGCGGACGGGCGGCCGCCGGTGTACCAGCGCGTGCTCCTCAAGCTGTCCGGCGAGGCGCTGATGGGCGACCTCGAGTACGGGACCGACCCCGACCGCGTCCACGCGATCGCGCTGCAGATCGCCGCCGTGCACCGCCGCGGAGTCGAGGTGGCGATCGTGGTCGGCGGCGGGAACATCTATCGCGGGCTCGCCGAGGCGGCCAAGGGGATGGATCGGGCCACCGGCGACTACATGGGCATGCTGGCCACCGTCCTGAACGCGCTGGCCCTCCAGGACGCGCTCGAGAAGGAGGACGTCCAGACCCGCGTTCAGTCGGCGATCACGATCTCGGAGGTGGCCGAGGCCTACATCCGCCGCCGCGCCATGCGCCACCTCGAGAAGGGGCGGATCGTCATCTTCGCCGCGGGGACCGGAAACCCGTTCTTCACAACCGACACCGCGGCGGCGCTGCGAGCCGCCGAGCTGCACGCCGAGATCATCCTGATGGCCAAGAACCAGGTCGAGGGGGTCTACACGGCCGACCCGAGGACGGACCCCGGCGCCGAGTTCATCCCCGAGATCACCCACAAGGACGCCCTCACCCGCGGCCTGCAGGTCATGGATTCGACCGCGTTTGCGCTGTGCATGGACAACAATCTGCCGATCGTCGTCTTCAACATGGCTGACGAGCGAAACATCGACAAGATAGTGTCCGGTGAACGAGTCGGGACGCTGGTGAGAACATGACCACGGACATGATCGACGAGCTCCTTGCCGATGCGCGGGAACGGATGCACAAGTCGGTTGAGGCGATGCGCAACGAGTTCGGATCGGTCCGCACCGGACGGGCCAGCCCGGCCTTGCTAGACCGCATCCAGGTCGACTACTACGGGGCCACCACGCCGCTCAAGCAGCTCGCGACGATCAGCGCGCCCGAGGCCCGGCTCCTCACCATCCAGCCCTACGACAAGAGCTCGATCAAGGCGATCGAGCGGGCCATCCTCGAGTCCGACGTCGGCCTCACCCCGAACAACGACGGAAACCTGATCCGTCTGGGCGTCCCCGAGCTGACCGAGGAACGCCGCAAGCAGCTGGTCAAGGTGGTTCGCCACATCGCCGAGGAGGGCCGGGTGGCGATCCGCAACATCCGCCGGGACGTGATGCACGACCTGCGCGAGCTCAAGGAGGCCGGCGAGGCCGGCTCCGACGACGAGCACCGTGCCGAGGTCGAGCTTCAGAAGGTCACCGACGGCCGCATCGCCGAACTCGACGAGCTGCTGAAGCACAAGGAAGCCGAGATCCTGGAGGTCTGATTTGGCGGTTTCACGCGCCGAGCGAGAAGCCGCCGAAACCGACGGCGCCCACGCGCGCTACGTCGCGATCATCACCGACGGCAACGGCCGGTGGGCGCAGCAGCGCGGCCTGCCCGCCCTGGCCGGCCACGAGGCGGGCGCCGACACGGTCAAGGCCCGTCTCCGAGACGCCGTCGACCTCGGGATCGAGGAGCTCACGGTCTACTCATTCTCAACCGAGAACTGGAGCCGGCCGCGCCAAGAGGTCCAGGGCCTGATGGCGATGATGGCGCGCCGAATCGAAGCCGAGACCCCCGAACTCCACGACGAGGGCGTCCGGATGCGGTTCATCGGACGGCGCAGCGACCCGGTCCCACCGCACCTGATCGACCGCATGGAGTGGGCCGAGGACCTGACGAAAGAGAACCGTCGGATCACGCTGTTCGTGGCCTTCAACTACGGGGGCCGGGCCGAGATCGTCGACGCGGCGCGAACCTTCACCACCGGCACCGAGGAAGAGTTCCGCGACCACCTGTACGCGCCCGACATGCACGATCCCGACCTGATCATCCGCACCAGCGGCGAGCAGCGCTTGTCGAACTTCCTGATGTGGCAGGCCGCGTACAGCGAACTCGTCTTCGTGCCGATCCATTGGCCGGACTTCGACAAGGCGGCA
>DATFDC010000479.1:0-3258 GCA_035252415.1 Solirubrobacteraceae bacterium | reverse complement strand
CGCGGTCGTACACCTTGGCGGCGCCGCCGACGACGCGGCCTGTGCCGATGCCCCAATAGACGCGACCGCGACTGCGATCGCCGTCGCGACACCGGCGAGGACTGACATACGCATCTGGCTTCCTCCCCACGTTAGAAGACGATGCACGAACCCTATCCGCACCCGGAGACCGGGTAGCGCGATTTTCACCGTCCACGCCGGCGCCGGCGGCTGCTCCGGCGGGCGGCCGAGCGCGAGTGCGAGCGCGAGTGCGGCCGCGGCCGCATTTCGGCCATCGGCACGATGAAGATGTTCTCGCACATCGCATGGGTGGCCTGCTCGACGATGGTTGCCGCGGTGGTCAGGTCGTGATCGGGGTGAAATCCCGGGAGGTCCCCGAGCGCATCCCGGATCAGGCCGTGAGCCATCTCCGGTATCGGCGCTGCATCCGGCGCCGAGAGGCCCGCCGCCTCCACCCTGACCATCTGCCCCACGATCTGGCTGAGTACGGCGCCACATTCGAGAAGCTGGTCGACGAGCTCATCGAGCGGGTCGCGTGGTTGTGAGTCTGCAAGCTGATCGGTCATGACGATCAGAGCCCCGGCGACGCAGTTTCCTCCCCCCCTGAACTACTTACGTGAACGGCTCACCGGGCAACCCCGGAGCGTCCCGCCCGGCGATCCAGCGCAGCACGGTGGCTCCCACGTCGGCCAGAAGACCGTCGTGCCGGCGCCCCTCGGCACCCGAGTAGACGGCGAGCAGCGGGGCGTACTCGCGCGTGTGATCGGTGTGCGACGCGGTCGGGTCAACCCCGTGGTCGGCCGTCAACACCAGCAGATCGTCGGGCCGCAACATCGGGAGCCACTCGGCCACCGCCGCGTCTATCTCGCGCAACGCACGATCGAAGCCGCGCACGTCATGGCGGTGGCCGTACACCTGATCGGTCTCGACCAGGTTCACGAAGATCAGCCCGGCCTCGAGATCGCGGAGCAGCCCCGAGGTGGCCGCCAGACCAGCCGCGTTCGTCGCGCCGGCATGCTTCACGTCGACTCCCACCCCGGCGAACAGGTCGTGGATCTTGCCCACGCCGTGCACTTCGGCTCCGGCCGCCTGTAGCTCCTCCAGATATGACCGGCCCGGCGGGCGCACGGCGTAGTCGCGGCGACCCTCACGGCGGACGAACGCCCCCGGCACGCCCTCGAACGGCCGCGCGATCACGCGCCCCACCGCGTGCTCGCCGACCATCACCTCGCGAGCGGCCAGACACGCTGCGTACAGATCGGGCTCGGAGACCCGGTCGACGTGACAGGCGATCTGGAGCACCGAGTCCGCCGAGGTGTAGAGGATCGCCTCGCCGGTCTCGAGATGATGCGGGCCGAACGCCTCGATCACCTCGGTCCCCGAATACGGCCGGTTGCAGCAGAAGCGCAGCCCGGTCGCCTCCGCGAGCGCGCGAACAACATCCGGCGGGAACCCGTTTGGATACGTCGGCAACGCCTGAGCCGGGACCACCCCCATCAGCTCCCAGTGCCCGGTGGTCGACTCCTTGCCCGGCCCGAGCGGGCCCAACCGGCCGTACACCGCGGGCCCGACCACCGGCGCCACCCCGGCGATCGGCACGATCGACCCGAGCCCCAGGCGCTCGAGCGTCGGGAGCCGCAACCCGCCAACCGCCGAGGCGAGATGCGCGAGCGTGTTCGAGCCGGCGTCCCCGTAATCGGAGGCGTCGGGCAGGGCGCCCACCCCACAGGCATCCATGACCACGACCGCCGCGCGGCGCATCAGGGCGAGACCACCCTCCCGGCCACCCGGACCTCGGCGATCGACTCCTCGCGGGCCAGCGCGAACACCGCCCCGAGCGCCTCCGCAAGCGAGTCGCTCCCCTGAACGACCACCTCCAGCGTGCTCCCCGCCGGCGGGCGCACGAGCACGTAGTCGGCGCTCTTCCCCACCGACAGATCCCCGATCTCGTCCGAGAGCCCGAGCGCCGCCGCGCCCGCCGCGGTGGCCAGCCACAGCAGGCGCGCCGGACTCAGGCGGACCCCTTCGGCACCCTGGAGCATCTGAACATCGTGGGCGGCCAGGCCCTCTTTCAAAAGGCTGAGCCCGGTTCCGGCGCCCACGTCCGTGCCCAGCCCGACCCGTACGCCCGCGTCGAGATGCCGGCGCAGCGGAAACAGACCGCTCCCCAGGAACGCGTTGCTCGACGGGCAATGGGCGACCGCCGCATCGGCGCCGGCCAGTCGTCGCAACTCGTCGTTGCTCACGTGCACGTCGTGGGCGAACACCGACCGCGCCCCCACCAATCCATGGCGCTCGTAGGTCTCCAGGTAGTCCCGGGCCCCGGGGAACAACGAAGCCACGAGGTCGATCTCGCCAAGGCTCTCGTTCAGGTGCGTCGTGAACAGCAGATCGTCGGCCGAGCCCAAGAGCTCGCCGCACGCCCCGAGCATCTCGTCCGAGCACGAGACCGAGAACCGCGGCGTGACCGCATAGCGGATCAGCCCGCGGCCGTGCCAGCGCTCACACAGCTCCCGGCTCGCCTCCAACGCGACAGACGCGGACACGTGCAACTCGGGCAACAACCCCCGGTCCGACACGACCAGCCCGCTCGCCACACGCAGCCCGGAAGCAGCAGCCGCGGCGAACAGCGCCTCCTGCGCCCCGGCGAAGTGCGACCCGAACACCAAAGCGGTGGTGGTCCCGTTCGCCGCCAGGCCACGGACGAAGCGCTCGGCGACCGACCTCGCATACCCCAGATCGGCCAGGCGCGCCTCCTCCGGAAGACAGCGCGACTCCAGCCAGTCCATGAGCTCGAGCCCCATCGACCCGATCACCGCGATCTGCGGATAGTGCACGTGGCAGTCGACGAAGCCGGGCAGCAGAATCGTGTCCCGGGCGTCTAAGACCTCGGCATCCGGGTGTCCAGCACGGACATCGCCGTATGCCCCGCAGGCCACGATCCGGCCGCCCGCGAAGGCCAGCGCCCCGTCGTCAAACACCTGCAAAGCGCCATCGCCGGCGAACGGATTCCCCGGCGTATGCGCGACCTTTGCCCGGACGATCGTGGTCATTGGTGAAGAGCACGTTAGGCCACTTCCCCGCCGTCCCGCGCAGAGGTTATGGTTGCCCATTCAGTATTGGCGGAAAGGAGATCTAGGTGACGGGGAGGATCAGGCCGGTCGGCCTCGTTACTCTCGCCACGGCGGCGCTGGCTCTGGGGCTAGCCGCGTGCGGAAGTAGCAACAGCAGCAGTTCGGCCCCCGCGAGCACCGCAGC
>DATFDC010000478.1:0-4343 GCA_035252415.1 Solirubrobacteraceae bacterium | reverse complement strand
AGTTCGGCCTCGGATCCGTCGGGGTTGAAGATGCGCAGCCGGGCGACGTATCCGTCCTGTTCGGGCTTTGACAGGAGCAGGATGCCGTCGGCCGACACGCCCGTGTGTGAGGCGCAGATCGCCTGGATCCGGGGCGCGGTCAGCTCGAACGGCAGCTCTGCCGCCTCGAGGATCACGTAGTCGTTGCCCAGCGCCTGCCACTTCTCGAACTCCACGGGGCGCCAGTGTATGTGTACCGTCGCGCGCGCAATGGTGATGCGCCTGCCCGATCGGACCCTGCGCGGGCGGCCGCTGGTCCACTGGCTGCTCGGCGGGCTGCTGCTGATCTCGCTCCTCGCCCGCGTGGCCTGGATCGAACAGCCTTGCCACGCGCCGTGCCGCACATCCGAAGATCACCTGCTGGTCTTCGACGAGGACTACTACGTCAACGCCGCGCGGGTGATCGCCGGGATCCGGCCACCGACCGGCGCGCCGTACGCCAACGCTCCGCTGGGCGTGGACGCCAACTCCGAGCACCCCCAGCTGGCCAAGTTGCTGATCGCGGGCGGGATCAAGCTGTTCGGCGACGGACCGGTGGCCTGGCGGTTGCCCAGCCTGATCCTCGGCACGCTGGCGATGCTGGGTATGTTCGCGCTCGTGCGTGCCGCCGGGGGCGGACCGTGGCTGGGGCTCGGCGCCGCGGCCTTGATGGCGTGCGACAACCTGCTGCTCGTCCACGGGCGGATCGCCACGCTCGACATCCACGCGGTCACCGCGATGATCTGGGGAGCCGCGCTCTACCTGCGCCGCCGGCCGGTGTGGGCCGGGGTCGTGATCGGGCTGGGGACGAGCGCCAAGGAGGTGGCGCCGTACGTGCTGTTCGCGCTGGCCGTGCTCGAGCTCCTGCGCTGGTGGCGGACCCGAGATGCCGCGCGGGCGCGGCTGGGACGCCTGGCGGCGTGCGTGGCGGTCTCGGCGGCCACGTTCCTCGCCGCGCTCACGGTGATGGGCTGGATCGCCGCGCCGTACAGCCCGCAGACCGGCAAGCTCGTGCCGAACGGACCGTTCGGGCACGTGGCGCACATGCTGAGCTACGCGGCGCATCAGACCAGCCCGCACGGGCCCCAGGGCATCGCCTCCTATCCGTGGGCCTGGCTGTTCGACATCAAGTCGATCACCTACCTGCAGATCAACCCGGCCCAGCCGACCGCCGCGCTCAGCCAGGTCAGTCCCGCCGTTCACTTCCTCGGACTGATCAGCCCACCGATCTTGCTCCTTACGATTCCCGCGCTGCTGCTCGCCGCCCGCCCGGTCGTGCGGCGCCACCTCCGGGGCGAGAACGAGGTCGGCCTGGTCGGGCTGGCCTGGTTCCTCGGGACGTATCTGCCGTTCGTGGCGGCCAGCCTGATCGAGCGCCGCACCAGCTACCTGTACTACATGGTGATCGTGATGCCGGGGATCTACCTGGTGGTGGCCGACCTGATCGCCCGGATCGGCCCGCGGCGCAAGCTCGTGCTGCTGTGGATGGCGGGCGTGGTGGCCGCCGCGGTCGTGCTGTACCCGTTCACCCCGCTGCCGTGAGGATGACCGGCAGCCGCCCGTAGCGGAGGAGGATCGCCAGGTCCTTGGCGGACCGGGTGGTCAGGTTGCCGATGATCTCGGCTCCGCGGTCGCCGTTGACGCCGTCCGGGTATTGCCTGTAGTCGACGAACGGGACCTCGATCAGCCGGTTGTCGACGGCGATCGCGAAGTGCTGGTTGAGCGTCTGGCCGGGGCTGCTGACCGCGGAGCCCCGGATGGCGATCGACCGGGTTATCGCCTGAAAACTGCGCCGGCCCGCGACGGTGAAGCCGAAGTGGACGTCCGGGGTGTGAGTGCCCGGATCGGTGCTCGCCCGCGGGTTGACAATGTCGGTGTTGGAAAGCGACGGGACCACTCGCGCCACGAAATATCCATCGCTTGCGCTGCCAGGACCGGGGCCGGCGGCCTGGAGCACCTCGTAGCCGATCGGAACCCGGACCCGATGCCCGCCGACGTACTCCGTGTGAAGTGGCTTGCCGGCGCCCGCCTTCCTCGCCATTGCGACTGCCTGCTGCAGCGGTACGCAGCCGGCTCCGAGGGCGCCCGGAGCGGCTGACCCGTTGCCCTGGCTGATGTCCATCACGGCCGGGCTCGGTGAGGGGAGTTGGCCGGCCACCGTCTTGCCGTTCGGCGCCAGCACCTGCGCTTCCCAGTCGTAGAACGCGAGCGCGCCGGGAGCCGAAAGCGCCCGGATCTGGTTGAGGGTGCCGGCCGGGGCGTTCGCCACGGTCACGACGACCGCGCGATCAGCGACCGAGACTCGCGCCCCGGGAATCGCCGCCGCATGCAGGCGCTGCCGCAGGATGTCGGCCGATCGCTCGACCACTGCGGGCGACGTGCCGCCAGGGACGCTGAACACGACCGTGGCGCCGGGAGCCACGGCCGGCGAAGAGGGATTGGCGCCGCCACCGCTCCCGCGGGCGAGCAGGAAGGCGCCCGCCACCACGATCACGACGAGGACCGCGGCCGCCACCGCGAGGTATCCGCCGGCGGACGGCCGCCACGTGCGCGGCATGCCTTCCTCCACCCGTCGCACGATCTGACGCTCGACTCGGTCGAAGTAGTCGCTCATCGTTCACCTCCCGTCAGTTGGTCCCTCAGGCGCGCGAGGCCGCGGCTCACGCGCTGGCGCGCGACCAGCTCCGAGCAGTTCAGCTCCCGCGCGACTTCGCCGTAGTCGCGCTGGTCGACCACGCGCGAGACAACCGCGTCGCGCTGGCTCTCGGGAAGCTGCTCCACCAGTTCGAGCACCGGCGGACCGGCGGCGGCCAACTCGTCCACGCGGGCGAGATCATCGTCGTCGAGCACCTCGGGCTCGAAGGCCAGCCGCCGGCGGGCGCGATCCTCGATCCGTCCGCGGCGCCGGCTCTCCCGCAGCTTGTTGCGGGCGATCCCCAGCACCCACGGCCGGGCCGAGCCCGGCCCACGGGCCCGGAACCGCCGCGCGACCAGGAAGACCGCGGCGAACACCTCCGCGGTCAGGTCAGCGGTCGCCTCGCGATCGCCGGTCTCGCGGAGCAGGAAGGCGACGACGATCGGAAGGTGACGGCGGTAGAAAGAGGCGAACGCCTGTCCGTCACCGGCCACCACCGCAGCCAGCAGCTCACCGTCGGTCGCCTGCGAGGCTCTCGTCATCTCGCTAAGAGACTTTGCGCGAGCCCCGGGGCGTGTGACATTCAGGGGCCGAGCCACAGCGTGATCACCTCGCCGGCCACGTCCGCCGGCGAGCGAGAAGTCGTGTCGATCGTGTGGACCGCGGCCAGCTTGCGCATCCAGGTCAGCTGCCGCCGGGCGTAGTTGCGGGTCCGGCGCTTCATCGCCTCGATGTCTCCGGAGAGAAGCTCCTCGAAGCCCAGTGCCTTGCGGGCGGTGTGCGACGCCCCGCCGCCGTACGCACGGCGCACCTCGTCCTGGGCGCCGGCGGCCACCATGGCGTCGACGCGAGCATCGATCCGCGCGTAGAGCTGCTGGCGCTCCATGACCAGTCCCACCAGCAGCGTGCTGCGGCGCATGTCGTCGGTCCACAGCTCGGAGTCCTCGGCGTGGCGCTCGAGCTCGCCTGCGTCGAGCAACTCGAGTGCCCGAACGATGCGCTGGCGGTCGCCCGGCTCGATCTCCTCCGCGGCCCAGGGGGCGCGGTCGCGGAGCACCGCGTGCAACGCCGGAGCCCCCCGTCGATCGAGCTCGGCCAGCCATCGCTCGCGTGCGCCCTCCGGGGGCGGCGGCCGCAGGCTCAGCTCGGCCAGCGCGGCCCGGAGATACAGCCCGGTTCCCCCGACCACGATCGGCCTGGCCCCCGCGTCGAGCAGCCCGTCGATCTCGGCGTGAGCGAGCTCGGCGTACTGACCGGCGCTGAAGCTCGCGTCGACGGGCAGGAACGAGATCAGCCTGTGCTCGAGCCGGGCGCGCTCTTGCGGCCGAGCCGCTCCGGTCAGCGTCTCGAGTCCCTGGTAGACCTGGAGCGCGTCAGCCGACACGGCAACCGGTTGCTCGCCGAGCGCCCGGAGTCGCCCCGCGAGTTCGATCGCGATGTCGGTCTTGCCCACGCCGGTCGGCCCGAACAGGGCGATCACCTCAGTGCGCGGCACGGCCCGCAGTATCGTGCAGCGATGCCCCCCGGAGCGATCGCATGAGCACGCGCATAGGTACCGGAGTCTCCACAGAGCCCGACCCCCTCAAGGCAGGCACCGCGGCAGCGCGCGGCGCGGCCGAGGCGCTCGGCGGCGCGCCGGCCGATCTGGCCCTGGTGTTCGCCAGCGGCTCGCACCTCGTCGCCCCGGAGG
>DATFDC010000477.1:0-3429 GCA_035252415.1 Solirubrobacteraceae bacterium | reverse complement strand
ACGCGCAGCTCGGTCTGCTTGACCGCCAGGTGCTTGCCGGTGCGCACGAAGAACGGGACGCCCGCCCATCTCCAGTTGTCGATCTCGAGGCGGAGCGCAGCGTAGGTCTCGGTGGTCGAATCCGCCGCGACGCCGTCGGTGTCGCGATAGCCGTCGTACTGACCGCGGACATAGTGGGCCGGATCGGCGTCCGGTATGGCCCGGAACACGGCCCGCTTGGCGTCGCGGAGCGTCTCGGGATCGCGCCCCGACGGCGGTTCCATCGCGGCGGCGGCGAGCAACTGGAGGAGGTGGTTGACCACGACATCGCGCAGCGCGCCGACCGGGTCGTAGAAGTGGCCCCGGTCCTCCACGCCGAAGCTTTCGGCCATCGTGATCTGCACGCACGCGAGGTAGTTGCGGTTCCACAGCGGCTCGAGCATGGTGTTGGCGAACCGCAGGTAGAGGATCTCCTCGAGGCCCATCTTGCCCAGGAAGTGATCGATCCGGTAGAGCTGTGACTCATCCAGGTGGCGGTGGAGATCGGCTGCGAGCTGTCGTGCCGACTCGAGGTCGTGCCCGAACGGCTTCTCGACCACCACCCGCTGCCCGTCGGACAACATCCCCGCCTTGTCCAGTCCCTCCGCCACGGTGGCGAACAGCGACGGCGGGATCTCGAGGTAGAACGTCGGGTGCTTCAGTTCGCCCAGGGCATCGCGAACTCGCGTGTAGGTCTGCTCGTCGCCGAAGTCGCCCTTCACGTAGCTCAGGCGTCCGGCCAGTCGCTTCAACACCGGCTCGTCGAGCTTCTCGCCGGCGTGCTCGATCGACTCGCGGGCCCGGTCGCGCAACTGCTCGTCGCTCATCTCGTCGACCGCCACCCCGATCACCGGGACCTCGAGCAGCTTGCGCTGTTCGAGCCGGTACAGGGACCGGAAGGTCATCTTCCGGGCCAGGTCACCGGTGATCCCGAAGATCACGAGGGCGTCGGCCTGACGGTTGCTCACGCCCGGCAACCTATCGCTTACGCGCGCTCCGCTTGGCCCGCGCACGCGCGGACTTGCCGCGCGTGCGGAGCTTCTTGGCCAGCGCCACGTCCTCAGCGGCTGGCGCGCCGTCGTCGCGGCCGGTCTCGAGCACGCACGGAAGCGTCTCGAAGCGCGGCTCGGACAGGAACACCGCGCAGCCCTTCTCGCCGAGCTCGCCCTCGCCCATGATCGCGTGGCGGTCGCGGTTGGAGCCGAGCGCGACCGCCGAGTCGTTGGCGTGGAGCGATCCGAGCCGCGCGCAACCGACCGCCCGATCGAACTCGTCGATGGTCTCGGCCAGCCCCTCGCGAGTGCGGACCTCGTAGCCGGATGCGAGCAGGTGGCAGGAATCCAGGCACACGCCCAGGCGCGGGCCGCCGCCGGACGCGTCGAGCAGCGCGGCGAGCTCCTCGAACGAGCGCCCGAGGGTTCCCCCCGCACCCGCGGTGTCCTCGAGGTGGAGCGCGCAGCCTTCGGTCTCCGAGAGCGCCTGCTTGATCACCTTCCCGGCCCGCTTGATCGCCTGTTTGACGTTGCCCTGCTTGGCTGAGCCCGCGTGCAGGACGACACCGACCGCGCCGATGCCCGCGCCCACGCGCAGGGACTGGATCAGCGAGGCGCGCGTCTTGTCGCGCATCTCGCGGTCCTCGGTGGCGGTGTTGAGCAGATAGACGGCGTGGATGAGCACGGCCTCGATCGGGCTCGCCGACATCGCCTCGCGGAACTCGGCGAAGTCGTCCTCGTCGTACGCGGTGGGGCGCCACATGCGCGGAGACTGGTTGAAGATCTGGATCGCCTCGCAGCCGCGCTCGGTCCCGCGCTGCACCGAGCGCGCCAACCCGCCCGCGTTCGATACGTGTGCGCCGATTAGCATGCGATTCTGTTCTTCATGCGCGTTCGCTTCGCTCCCTCCCCGACCGGGGCGCTGCACATCGGCGGCGCCCGGACGGCGCTGTACAACTGGCTGCTGGCCCGGGGTCAGGCGTACGGTCCAGATGGTGAGCCCGGGACCCTGGTGCTGCGGATCGAAGATACCGATCGCGAGCGCTCGACTCCCGAGAACGTGGAGCAGATCCTCGACGCGATGCGCTGGCTCAGGCTCGACTGGGACGAGGGGCCGGTGTTCCAGTCCGAGCGCGCCGAGCGCCACCGCGAAATGCTCGAGCAGCTGCTCGAGTCAGGGCACGCCTATCATTCCAGTGCCACCGCCGACGATGTCCGGGCCTACAAGGAGCGGCACGGTGCGGAGCGGGGGTTCCGGGGCGCACCGGAGGACTCGGGCGCGATTCGCCTGAAGGTGCCCGACGAGGGGGAGACGATCTTCGACGACGTCATCCGCGGCCAGATCCGGTTCGCCAACTCGACCATGGACGACTTCGTGATCGCCCGCGCGGACGGCTCGGTCCTGTACGTGTTCGCGAACCTGGTCGACGACCACGATGCGGAGATCACCGACGTGGTCCGGGGCGAGGACCACATCTCGAACACGCCCAAGCAGCTGCTGGTGCTCGATGCGCTCGGCATCGCGCCGCCGCGGTATGCCCATCTGCCGCTGCTGCACGGTCCCGACGGGCGCAAGCTGTCAAAGCGCCACGGGGCCGCGTCGGTGCAGGAGCTCCGCGCCGCCGGCTACCTGTCCGAGGCGGTCGACAACTACATCGCGCTACTCGGGGCGGGGTTCGCGGCCGACGAGGAGTTCTTCCCGCTGGACGAGCTGGCCCGGCGCTTCCGGCTCGAGCGCGTGTCGAAGAATCCGGCGGTGTTCGACGAACGCAAGCTTCGCCACCTGAACGGCCGCTGGATCCGCGAGCTCGGGACCGACGCGCTCACCCAGCGCCTCGAGGAGTTCACCGGCCGAAGCGGCCTGCGCAATGCGGTGGCGATCTCCGAAGAGAAGATCCAGACGCTGACCGAGTTCTGGCCGCTGGTCGGATTCCTGTTCGACGGACCGGTTGACGATCCCAAGGCGTTCCAGAAGGTCATCGCCTCAGATGGCGGCGTCGAATCGCTGAAGGCGGCCCGCGAGGCCTTGGCCGGCGCCGAGCCCTTCACGGTGGAAAACGTGGAGGCCGCGCTGCGCCAGGTGGTCGAAAGCCGCGGCGCCAAGCCGGCCAAGGTCTTCCAGCCGGTGCGCGTGGCGATCGCCGGAACCACGATCTCTCCGGGCATCTTCGAAAGCGTCGCGCTACTCGGCAAAGACGAGACACTTGCTCGAATCGACCGCGCCCTGGAACATGCAGCCTGACAGTGGCCCGCTTCGTGACGAACGAGACCAACTTGGCCCCGACTAAACGAACATCGTATGCCTGCCGATAAAACGGGCTGAGGCGGCCATGAGCTCTGTGGAACCGCCCCCGTCCTCTGAACCGCCAAGAAAGACGAGCACGCCTCCCGTGGCCACGCTAGCTGCAGTAAAGACACC
>DATFDC010000476.1:0-5594 GCA_035252415.1 Solirubrobacteraceae bacterium | reverse complement strand
TCCTCGAGCACGCGGGTCTCGAGCTGCTCCTTGGACATGAGCAGGATCTGGCCGATCGTCGGGTTCTTCGCCTTCGGCCCGAAGAACGGGTCGACCCCGGCCGCGCGGTAGACGGCGGTCGCCTCGAGCAGCTTCCAGCCGTCGAGGATCGGCTTGGGATCGATGTACGGCGCGCTCTTGCCGGCGGGCTGGATCATGAACTCGAGGTGGGAGGCGTTGGTCGGGGTCCCCGCGCCGAGCCGGCCGAGGATCGTCCCGGCCACGACAATCGAGCCGACCTTGAGGTGCTCGAGCGTGTACTGGTTCTTGGCCAGGTGCAGCACGTCGGAGAAGTAGTTCTGGAAGTTGGAGATCTGCGGTGCGGCGCTGGTGATCTGGAGCTTGCCGCCGGCGGCGTAGGAGTTCGGGCGGTGCGGGTTGGCGAACAGCCGCTCCTTGACCATCGGCGCCGAGATCGTCGGCGTGTCGGACGGCGGCGCGGTCGCGGACGCCGGCTGGGTCGTGCTGGCCGGCGTGACCGGCAGCGAGACCTCGGCGCCCTTGACCTCTTTGCTCGCCTTGGCCGTGCTGGGCGGAGCGGGCGCCTGCTGCGTGCCGGCGGTGGCGGGCGCTTTCGGAGCGGGACCGGCCGGGGCGAGCAGCGCCTTGGCGATCGAGCTCGCGGTGACCTTCTGCGGCTTGGGCACCGGATAGAGGGTCGGGATCGATCCCAGGTTCGCGTACGTGTAGGTGTTGCCGGTGGCGTCCTGGAGCTCGATGTAGCGGCCGAGCTTCTTGCTCTGGCCGATCTTGACGATCTTGCCGTCGTTGACCGCGATCACCGGCGAGTTCTGATCCGCGTAGATCGCGGTGCCGGTCGTGCCCGGGTCGGACTTGACCGTGACCGCCGCGTTGGCCTTCTTCACGTGCGCCTTGGCCAGCTTGAGGACCGCGTCGTCGGCGTACTTGGCCGGGGCGGCGACCGGGAAGTGCCCCTGCACCAGCCCGGTCAGAGAGTTGATGAAGCCCTTGGGCATGCCGCCGATCAGCTGGGCGCGGAGCATGACCGACTGGACGTACCAGCTGGCGTGGTTGTAGGCGAAGATCGCCTGCGGGATGCTCTTGGTGACGCCGGCCGCGTGCAGGTAGCGCGCGGCGCTGAAGATCGCGTCGGCCGGGTTGTACGGGTCGGCGATGCCGTCACCGTTGGCGTCGACGCCGTAGCGCTTCCAGGTCGAGGGCATGAACTGCATCCAGCCGACGGCGCCCGCGGTGGACACCGAGAGGTTGCGGCCGTAGTCGGTCTCGATCTCGTTGATCGCGGCCAGGATCTGCCACGGCACGTCGTACTGGATGCCGGCGGCCTGGTAGATCGGGAGCAGGAACGGCGGGATCTGGAAGCTGTCGATGAAGAAGTTCGGGACGCCGATCGGGGCCGGGCCGGGGAGGGCCAGCGAGAAGGTCGGGTTGGCCGGGGTGGGAACGCCGCTCTTGGTCACCGGCGGCGGCGGGGTCGGCGCCTTGGCCTTCTTGTGCGACTTCTTGTTCTTGTTCTTCTTGGCCGGGGCCGCCGGCTGGGTGACGTTGCTGCCGGCCTGCGCGGTGCCGGGGTTGAGCAGCGTCGGCTTGTGGCCATTGCCCTGACCCGAGCCCTTGGACCCCGACTTGCCGGAAGCCTTGTTGCTCGTGGTGGAGGTCGTCGAGGTGGACGATCCCGATCCGGATCCCGATCCCGAGCCTGATCCCGACGACTTGGGCTTGGGAGTCGTCGACGTCGAGGTGGAAGTTGAGGTTGAGGTCGGCTGCGGCTCGGTGGTCGTGGTGACCGTCACGGCCGGGGTGGTCGCGGTGACCGGCGGGCAGGACTGGGTGACGTTGACGATCGGCAGCGCCACCGGCAGCGGCAGCGAGCTCGGCGGGGTGCCCGGAGCCACGTTCTGGAACGTGAAGGTCTGACCGCCGGCGACCGTGATGACCACGGTGCAGCCGTCCGCGGAGGCCTCGGGAAGCGCAGCCAGACCGAGAACCACGGCCATAGAAGCCATGGTCACGGCAGCAATGGTTAGCTTCCGCCTCGTCAACACTGTGGCCTGCTCCTCCCGCGGAATGCCACGCGCAAAGTCGTCCCAGCTACGATCACAGTTAGGCTTGTTTGGACGCTACAAGCTGCCGTCGCGCTTTGCAATTCGGAACCGTCGGGTGTGGTTGGGGTCTGTTCGGGTACGACCGCCTTGGCCCCGGCGATTGTCAGGTCAGGACCAGGCATTCCTTCTCAATCGGCAACAACCCGCGGCCACTGTAGCGCTGTGGCCGTCTGACCGGTGTCAGCTAACCCTCAACTTGAGACTTAGAGTAGGCGTTCCGAGACGATTTCACGATGACCAGGCGAGTCAAGCGAGGCGCGACATGAACGAGGACAACAGGGGCCTTCGGGGCCGGATGGCGCGACAGGGTGAGGAGGCGCTCGGGAAGGTCGCCCAGGAGCTGCTCGAGAACCCGATGGTGAGCCGGGCGCTCTCGGCCACGTTCGAGGCCCGTGAACGGGCCACCCGCGCCCAGGAGCTCGCGATGAGCGCGCTGAACCTGCCCTCGGCGGGGGATCTGGAGCGGCTGACCCGGCGCCTGCGCAGCGTCTCGCAACGACTCGAGACGATCGAGGACGGGCTGGATCGCCTGGAGCAGCGGATCGAGCAGCTCGGCTCGTCCAGTGCGATCGACAAGCGCCTGGCCGCGATCGAGGAGCTGCTCGCCCGGCTCGAGGCCGGGATCGCCGAGCAGTCCGCGATGCCCGCGGCGGTGGCGGCCGAGACTCCCAGCCCGCGGCGCACCCGCCAGAGCGCCGGACGCTCGGAGGGCAGATCCCGTGCCGGTCGGAAAGCCGAAGCCGGTCAGAACGCCGAAGCCGGTCAGGAACCCGGAGCCGGTCAGGGCTGAGGCTGAGGCGCCGGTGTGAGGCTGAGCGCGCGCAGCGCGGCGTCGCCCATGCGCCGCTCGGCCGCGCGCAACTCGTCCTGCCCGATCCGGACGCGCTGCGGAAGCACGAGGTCGGACACGACGAGCAGCGCCGCCGCGTCGAGCTTCCGGGCGGCCGCCAGCGCGTACAGCGTGGAGGCCTCCATCTCGACGCCCATCGCGCCCGCCTCGCTCCACTCGGCCTCGAGGCCGCGACCGTCGTAGAACAGGTCGGTCGAGACGACCGGACCGGAATGGACTCCCGCCTCGCCGGCCAGCGAGGCGCGCAGCGCCGCGAGCAGGGCGCTACTCGCCTGGACCCGGTCGCCGGCGCCGAGCGACCGGCTGGTGCCGTCGGCCGGGATCGCCTCAGTGGCCACGAGCAGATCGCCGAGCGCGAGGCCCGAGTGCAGCGCGCCGCACGTGCCGACTCGCAGCAGGCGCCGCGCGCCCAGGTCGGCAAGTTCGGAGATCACGATCGCCGCACTCGGGCCGCCCATCCCGGTGCTCTGGATCGTGAGCGGCTCGCCGTCCGCGGCCAGTCCCGTGTATCCCCAGAGGCCTCGATGGTGGTTGAACATCTTGGGGCCGTCGAGCAGCGATTCGGCGAGCAGGAGCGCACGGGCTGGATCCCCCGGCAGCAATACCCGCTCGGCGAGATCCGCGGTGGGCTGGAGCCCGATCGGCGCGGCCATGTCGCCTATTGTCATTTATCTCCTAATAGCTGCCGTTGCCATTGACAGATTCGGCGCTGGCGAGTAGACCTAGGGGCAACCCAAAACAGGCAACAGGCCGGAGCGTGACGCGCTGCCCAGGCCAGCTGGGGAGCACGCTCGCGAGGCGCCGCCGGAAACGTGACGAGCGCCAACGGCCGACGCAGCGGGCCGTATCGCCCGCGGGCGGCGGGGCTTCGTGCTCGTCGAGGCCCCGCCGCCGACTATGACGCGCGGCCGGGGTGGCTTGGGTCCGCGGCGTCGGGTGGTTTTGGGCGCGCGACGCAACCCGGGCAGTCCTGATGGGTAGGAGACTTACGTCAGGGATGTCAAGTGGAGCCGTGAAAACGCGCAATGGTGGCCTTCCGCTCCGGGAGGCGGCCGAAAGAACCGGCGTGGCCGCGAGCACGCTGCGAAGGTGGGCGCGCGAAGGACTGATCCCGCCCTACGACGGCAGCTGGTCGCCGGCCGCGGTCAGCCATGCCCGGATCGTGGCCAGGCTGCGCGAGCGCGGTCATTCGCTCGAGGACATCCGCCAGGCCAGCGAGGACGGACGGCTGGCCTTCGGCTACGTCGAGGAGCTGTTCGACACGGGCGAGGAGGTGTACTCGCTCCGGCAGGCCTCGCGCGAGACCGGACTCGAGCCGGCGCTGATCGAGCGGGTGGTGACCGCGCTGGGCACGACGCCCGCCCATCCGGACCGCATCTCGGCCGCGGACGTGCATTTCCTGCGGTACGTCGCCAAGGTGCTCGAGGCCGGGTTCCCGCTGGTGGCGCTGCTCCAGCTCGTGCGGGTGTACGGGCAGGCCATGGCCCGGGTGGCCGATGCCGAGGTGAGGCTGTTCCATCTCTACGTGCACGAGCCGCTGATGCGCTCGGGCGCCACCGGGCTCGAGACCGCCGACGAGATGCTCGAGCTCACCCGCCGGCTGCTGCCGCTGTCCTCGCCCGTGATGGATCACGTGCACCAGCGATACCTCCAGCACTTCGTCGAGCAGGACGTGGTCGGTCACATGGAGTCCGACCTGGACGGCGACGGCATCGACCTCGGCCGGATGCGGGTGGCGATCGCGTTCGCCGACCTGGCCGGCTACACGAGGCTGACCGAGGAGGCCGGCGAGCTCGAGGCGGTCGACGAGGTGGAGCGGTTCGTGAAGGCGGTCGAGGACTCGCTGCCCGACGATGCCCGCGTGATCAAGACGATCGGCGACGAGGTGATGATCGTCGGGAGCGAACCGGCGGCGTTGATCGAGTGGGCGGTCGGCTTCCAGCGCCATGAGACCGAGCGCACGGCGGCCCGGATCGCCGTGCACTACGGGAACGCGCTGTACCGCGACGGCGACTACTACGGGCGGGACGTGAACATCGCCTCGCGGGTGGCCGCCCGGGCCGGTGCCGGCGAGGTCCTGGTCACCCGTCCCGTGGTCGAACGCGCGAAGAGCGACCTCAAGTTCGACCGGATCGCCGAGGTCCGCCTGAAGGGATTCACGGAATCGACCGAGGTGTTCATCGCGCGCAACGGGAACGGATACCACCCGCCCCGATGAACGGGCAGGAGATGGTCGCGCGCGTGCGCGCGGAGGGGCTGCTCGCGGCGGAATGCCGGGTGGTGGTGCTGCTTTCGGGCGGACGGGACTCGACCTGCCTGCTCGACCTGGCGGTCAGAGTCGCCGGCGCGGACGCGGTGTGCGCGCTCCACGTGAACTACGGGTTGCGAGGCGCGTCATCGGAAGCGGACGAGCGGGCCTGCGGGGAGCTCTGCACGCGGCTCGGCGTGGCGCTGGAGGTGCGGCGGCCCGCCCCTCGCGCGCGCGGGAACCTGCAGGGTTGGGCACGCGAGGTCCGCTACCGCGAGGCCGGCGAGCTGGCCCGGGCGCGCGGGGCCGACGTGGCGGTTGGGCATACCGCCACCGATCAGGTCGAGACGATCCTCTACCGGCTGGCCTCCTC
>DATFDC010000475.1:0-2847 GCA_035252415.1 Solirubrobacteraceae bacterium | reverse complement strand
GCCGGCGGCCGAGGTGCTGACCGCGGTTGCCGCGGCCGCGGAGGTCCCGCAGATGGCCACGGTCCCCCAGGCGGCGACGATGACGCCGGAGCCGAGTGCGCCCACGCGCCCGCTGCCTCCCCGGCGGCCACCGAACCGGGGTCCGTGGGCCTTCCTGGCGGTCATCGCGGTGCTTCTGGTCGGCGCCGCGGTCGCGTACGCCCTCGCATCCGGCGGTTCGAGCACATCGACCTCGTCGGCTTCTGGGCCCGCCGCCCCGGCGCGGCCCACCACCAGCTCGACTTCGCAGCATTCCACCTCCACGCCGAGCACCAGCACGAGCACCCCCACGTCGACCTCGACCAGCAGCACGAGCACGAGCACCACGACGACCACGGTGATCACGACCGCGACGAACCCCACGACGCCGGCGCCTCCCCCGCCCGGGCCAGGCGGGACGCCGCCCGGCCAGGCCAAGAAAGGCAAGAAGAAGAAATGAGTGGCTCGATGGCGACACGGCTGGCCCCATGCGCACTGAAAAATCTGTCATAATCTTAGTCGTAGAGACTTAGATTTAGAACGGAACCCGCCTATGCAACCAGACAGATTCACGATCAAGTCCCAGGAGGCTCTGCAAGCCGCCCAGCGGCTCGCCGACGAGCGCCGCAACCCGCAGACGATGCCCGAGCACCTGCTCGCCGTGCTGCTCGAGCAGGAGGGCGGGATCGTCGTTCCGGTGCTGCGCAAGCTCGGCGTCGACCCGACCGCCGTGCGCCAGACCAACGGCGAGGCGCTTGACCAACTCCCCAAGCTCCAAGGCGGCGCCTCCCCCGAGCCGGCCGGCGGCTCGAGTGAGCTCGTCCAGATCCTGCGCGACGCCGAGAAGGAGATGCGCGAGCTGAAGGACGAGTACGTCTCGACCGAGCACCTCCTACTGGCCATCGCGGACCATCCCGGCCAGGCCGGGCGCGTGATGCGGAGCGTCGGCGCGACGCGCGAGCAGCTGCTCAAGGCGCTGACCGAGGTGCGCGGCAGCCATCGCGTGACCGACGAGAACCCCGAGGACAAGTTCATGGCGCTCGAGCGCTTCGGCCGCGACCTGACCGAGGCCGCCGCGCAGGGCAAGCTCGACCCGGTGATCGGCCGCGACGACGAGATCCGCCGCGTGATCCAGGTCCTCTCCCGACGGACCAAGAACAACCCGGTCCTGATCGGCGAGCCGGGCGTGGGCAAGACCGCGATCGTCGAGGGACTGGCGCAAAGAATCGTCAGTGGCGACGTCCCCGAAAGCCTCAAGGACCGGCGCCTGGTCGCGCTCGACCTGAGCGCGATGGTGGCCGGCTCCAAGTACCGCGGCGAGTTCGAGGACCGGCTCAAGGCCGTCCTCAAGGAGATCGCCGACGCCGAGGGCCAGATCATCGTGTTCATCGACGAGCTGCACACGATCGTCGGCGCCGGCGCGGCCGAGGGCGCGATGGACGCCGGGAACATGCTCAAGCCGATGCTCGCCCGCGGTGAGCTGCGCGCGGTCGGCGCGACCACGCTCGACGAGTACCGCAAGCACATCGAGAAGGACCCCGCGCTCGAGCGCCGCTTCCAGCCCGTGCTGGTCGGCGAACCGACCGTCGAGGACACGATCGCGATCCTGCGTGGGCTCAAGGAGCGCTACCAGGTCCACCACAAGGTCCGCATCCAGGACTCGGCGCTGGTCGCCGCGGCAACGCTCAGCCAGCGCTACATCGCCGACCGCTTCCTGCCCGACAAGGCGATCGACCTGGTCGACGAGGCCGCCTCGCGGATCCGCATGGAGATCGACTCCAAGCCGACCGAGATCGACGAGGTCGACCGGCACATCATGCAGCTCGAGATCGAGCTCCAGTCGCTCGGCTCAGAGGACGACGATCCGGGCACGGTCGCGCGCCGCGAGCAGCTCGAGCGGGCCCTGGCCGAAGAGCGCGAGCGCTCGGACGCCATGCACGCCGAGTGGCAGCGCGAGAAGGAGTCGGTGGGCGCCGTGGCCGACCTCCAGGAGCGGATCGAGCAGGC
Source organism: Solirubrobacteraceae bacterium (assembly GCA_035252415.1). Lineage (GTDB taxonomy): Bacteria > Actinomycetota > Thermoleophilia > Solirubrobacterales > Solirubrobacteraceae > Palsa-465. Next base: position 822 of record DATFDC010000475.1, on the reverse strand, counting down.
CAAGATCGAGCTCGAGAAGGCTCAGCGCGAGGCCGACCTCGGCCGCGCCGCCGAGCTCCAGTACGGCACGATCCCCGAGCTCGAGAAGCAGCTCGCCGCAGCGGAAACCGCTGAGCAGGATGCCGCGGGCGACACCGCCCCGAAGTTCCTCAAGGACGTCGTCGACTCCGAGGACGTCGCCGAGGTCGTGGCCAAGTGGACGGGCATCCCGGTGTCGCGCCTGATGGAAGGTGAGATCGAGAAGCTCGTGCACATGGAGGAGCGCCTGCACCAGCGGGTGATCGGCCAGGATGAGCCCGTCGAGGCGGTCTCCAATGCGCTCAGGCGCTCGCGCGCCGGGCTCCAGGACCCCGACCGGCCGATCGGCACGTTCCTGTTCATCGGCCCGACCGGCGTCGGCAAGACCGAGCTGGCCCGCGCGCTGGCCGAGTTCATGTTCGACTCCCAGGACGCGATGGTCCGGATCGACATGTCCGAGTACATGGAGAAGCACTCGGTCTCGCGCCTCGTCGGCGCGCCCCCGGGCTACGTCGGCTACGACGAGGGCGGCCAGCTGACCGAGGCGGTCCGCCGCCGGCCCTACAGCGTGGTGCTGCTCGACGAGATCGAGAAGGCTCACCCGGATGTGTTCAACACGCTCCTTCAGGTAATGGACGATGGGCGACTGACCGATGGCCAGGGCCGGACCGTTTCATTCAAGAACACGGTGCTGATCATGACCTCGAACATCCCCGGCGGCCGAGCCGGCGTCGAAGCGCAGTTCAAGCCTGAGTTCATCAATCGCCTCGACGACATCGTTGAGTTCCACCCGCTGACCCGCGA
>DATFDC010000474.1:0-4004 GCA_035252415.1 Solirubrobacteraceae bacterium | reverse complement strand
GATGCCGCCAGGGTCGATCTGGACGCCGGCCGGCCGGGTCACCGAGCTGGTGCGGCGATCGGTGCAGACCAGTCGCCAATGCGCCTCGGGCGCCGGCCGGCCGGGTCGGCGCGCCGGCGCCATGGCCAGCGCGCTTGGGAGCGGCACCCCGGGGCCGTCGTAGTGCGAGCGGTAGCCGGCCTGCTCGATCTGGGTGAGCAGCGTCGGATCGACCAGCCCGCCGGTGGCTCGGGCGGCCTGAACGCCGGCTTCGACCACCCGCCGCATCAGCGGGCTGACCAGGACGGTCTCGGCGGGGTCTCGATTCAGCCGCGTCAGCTCGCTGTCGGTCTCGAAGCGACTGAACTGCCCGTGCCAGGCCTCGAGCCGGCGGCGCGCGGTGGCCAGGTCGGCCGCGGCCTCAACCTCGGCCGCGGCCTCGTCGGCCACGATCACGGTGCAGCTCGAGCCGAAGCACGCGAACGTGTCGCGGTGCTCGATCGGTCGAGCGATAGTGGCGCTCATGATTGGCTGGTGGTCACGCTGCTCACGCCGGTCGCGGCGCTCGCGCCATTCGCGCCGCTCGAGCCACTCGAGCCCGAGTCCGAGTCCGAGTCGCCGCCGGACGTCGTCGTGGCGGTGGCGGTGGTCGTGGCCGGCGTCGACGCGACGGTCGTCGCCGACGACCCGGTCGAGGCCTTGCCGGCCAGCGCGGGGTCGTGCCCGGAGACCAGCATGATCGTGATCATCAGCCAGGCGGCGACGAACAGGGCCACCGCGCCGGAGATCACCCGCCGGCGAATCTTGCGCGCCCGCGCGGCTCGTTCGGCGCGCAGCGCCTGCCCGCGGGCCCGTGCAGCATCTTTGTCGTTCTCGTTGATCGGTCGCATGGGATCAGCTTCGGCCCGCGCCGTATCAACGACGTAGGTGAGGACTAAGAGGTCTGTATGAGCTCGAACAGGCAGCCCGTGAAATACTCCCCGGCCACCGAGACCAGGTAGCACACGAGTTCGGCCAGCTCGGCGTCGGTACTCCCGGCACCTGGGCCGATCGCCACCGCGGTCACCCCATAGCGCGCCCACTCGACCGACAGCGTCCGAGCCAGGTTCTCGAGCGCGGCCCGCGCAGCGCTCGAAAACGACCCGGCCGCCGGACGCGGCGCGATCAGCAGCACCTTGCCGGCACCTGCCGGGATCAGCGCACCGGTGGCCACGCCGCGGGTAGCGACCCACGCCGCCTCGAGCGCGGCACCCAGGTTCTCCTGTCCCCCGTCGGCGAACGCCGGCGAGGCGTCGAACACAAGCGCGTGGAGCGGCCCGACGCTGGCCGCCCAGTCACTGGCGCGGTCCTCGTCGAGCGTCGGGTCGAGGGTGTGCACCTGCGCGCCGAGGCCGGACAGGGCTTCGCCGACGGCGGACGGCGGCCCGCCCGCGAGCGCGACGGCGCGACCGTCCAGAAGGCCTTGCCTGAGGAGCGTCACCGGACGTACACCGTATCCAGTGACGCCGCAGTAGGATCGCTCTCTCGATCGAGGAAGGAGAGTAGTCAACGATGCTGTCCTACGCACACGGCGCCTGCGCGGAGCCGCTGCTCGGTGAGACGATCGGCCACAACCTTTCGCGGACGATCGCCCGCTTCCCCGATGCCGAGGCGCTCGTCTCCTGCCACCAGGGTCTGCGCTACACCTACGCCGAGTTCGGCGAGGCGGTGGACCGGCTCGCCGGCGGCATGCTCGCGGCCGGCCTGCAGCCGGGCGATCGCGTCGGCGTATGGGGACCGAACCGGACCGAGTGGACGCTCGTCCAGTACGCCACGGCCAAGGCCGGCCTGATCCTGGTCAACATCAACCCGTCCTACCGGGTCTCCGAGCTCCAGTACGCGCTCGGGCAGTCGGGCTGCCGCTGGATCTTCTCCACCCAGGCGCTCAGGGGCTCCGATTTCGTCGCGATGGTCGACCAGGTCCGCGCCGAGGTGCCGGCGCTGGAACGGGCCGTGTTCTTCGACACCGACGAGTGGGAGGAGGTCGCGTCGGGCCAGGGCTTCACCGGCGACCTGCGCGCACTCGGGGACGAGCTCGACTTCGACGACCCGATCAACATCCAGTACACGAGCGGCACCACCGGGTTCCCGAAGGGCGCCACGCTCACCCACCACAACATCCTCAACAACGGCTACTTCGTCGGTGAGCTGCTCGGCTACAGCGAGCGCGACCGTGTCTGCGTCCCGGTGCCGCTCTACCACTGCTTCGGCATGGTGCTCGGCAACCTGGCCGCGACCACGCACGGATCGTGCATGGTGTACCCGGCCGAGATCTTCGAGCCGGTGGCGACGCTGCAGGCCTGCGATCAGGAGCGCTGCACGAGCCTGTACGGCGTGCCGACCATGTTCATCGCCGAGCTCGGGCACGATCGCTTCTCCGAGTTCGACTACGGCCCGCTGCGCACCGGGATCATGGCCGGGTCACCCTGTCCGATCGAGGTGATGAAGCGCGTGAGCGCGGACATGGGGATCGCCGAGATCGGGATCGCCTTCGGGATGACCGAGACCTCGCCGGTCACCACCCAGACGCTGCTCGACGAGACGCTCGAGAACCGCTGCGCCACCGTCGGGCAGGTACACCCTCACGTCGAGATCAAGATCGTCGATCCCGTCACTGGCCGCACGGTTCCCCGCGGTGAGCCCGGCGAGTTCCTCGCCCGCGGCTATGTGGTCATGCAGGGCTACTGGAACGACCCCGAGCGCACCGCCGACGCGATCGACGCCCAGCGCTGGATGCACACCGGCGACCTGGCCACGATGGATGAGCAGGGGCTCGTGCGCATCGTCGGGCGGATCAAGGACATGGTGATCCGGGGCGGCGAGAACGTGTACCCGCGCGAGATCGAGGAGTTCCTCTACACCCATCCCCTGATCGCCGACGTGCAGGTGATCGGGGTGCCCGACGAGCGCTACGGCGAGGAGCTGATGGCCTGGATCATCCCGCGTCCCGGCGCGTCGATCACCGGGGATGAGGTGCGCGAGTTCTGCAAGGGCCAGATCGCCCACTACAAGATCCCGCGCTACCTGAAGTTCGTCGACTCGTTCCCGATGACCGTGACCGGCAAGGTGCAGAAGTTCAAGATGCGCGAGCTGGCCACCGAGGAGCTCGGATTGAGCGAAGCCGCCGCGATCGCCACCGCATAGAGCGCGGCTCCGGCGTGGCGGCCCGTCCTGCCCGCCACGCCAGCGCGCTTCAGCGCCTTATCTATCCCTGTGTAAGGCTTGTGAAACCTGCCCGCGCGGCCCGCCTCGCACCTCGTCTCCCGACCCGGGAGAGCTCGGTGTGCAACTCGCGGATCCGCTCGAGGATGTAGGTCGCGGCCTCCTGCTGCTGCTCGCGCGTGGCGCTCGGGACCGCCTCGAACCGGAACGGCTCGCCGAACTGGATGGTCACCTTGGGAAACTGCAGGCGCTTCCAGTTGCGCACCTGGTAGGAGCCGAGGATCGCCACCGGGACCACCGGGACGCCGGACTCGAGCGCCAGGCGGCCGATCCCCGGCCGCGCCTCGGCGGCCAGTTGGCCGGTCCGCGATCGCCCGCCCTCGCAGTACATGACCACCGCCCCGCCCCGGGCCAGGATCCGGAACGCGGTGATGAACGCCTCCTCGTCCTGCTGGCCGCGACGGACCGGGAACACCCCGCCGTGGCTGAACACCCAGGCGCCGATGCCCTTGAACAGCTGCGACTTGCCCATGAACTGCACACGGCGGCGGATGAACGCGCCGGTGAAGAAGTGGTCCATGAACGAGGCGTGGTTGGGGGCGAGGATCACCGGTCCGTTCGGGACCCGCTCGGTGCCGAACCCGCGAGCCCGGTAGGCGAGGAGCGCCCAGACCACCGTGGTCGCCCGCACGACCTCGTACACCTTGGACTCGGGCTCGTGGTCGCGGACGATCGCGTGGTAGCGATCGAACGCCTCCTTCGGCCGAGGGTCCTTGTAGACCTGAGGCTTGATCTCGACGTCGGGCATCGGTCCGCTCTCCGCT
>DATFDC010000473.1:0-3230 GCA_035252415.1 Solirubrobacteraceae bacterium | reverse complement strand
TTTTCGCTGAATAGCCGGGAAAAGTCGCCCCGCCGATGAGTTACCCAGACGATCTGCGAACGCTGGTCGATGACGCCCTGGAGCGCCTGGTCTTCTCTGCCGCGTCCTCGACCGCTGGCCTGGAGGAGGCGATGCGCTACTCCCTGCTGGCGGGGGGAAAGCGGATTCGGCCCGTGCTGGCGCTGGCCACGGCCTCGGCCATTGGTCGCGAGCCGACCTGGGTGCTGCCGCTGGCGGCGGCGATCGAGCTGATCCACACCTACTCGCTGATCCACGACGACCTCCCCGCGATGGACGACGACGATCTGCGCCGTGGACGCCCCACCTGCCACCGGGCCTTCGGCGAGGATGTGGCGATCCTGGCCGGCGACGGCCTGTACGCCGAGGCGTTCGTGCTGCTCCTCTCCCGCCAGGAGGGGCCGCCGGACCGGCTCCTGGCCGCCGCTCGCGCTCTGGCCCGCGCCACCGGTGCGCAGGGGATGGTGGCGGGCCAGTACATCGACGTGGCCGGAACCGCCGAGCCCGGCCCGGCCGGCCTGCGCCGGCTGCACGAGCTCAAGACCGGCCGCCTGATCGCCGCCAGCGTCGAGTGCGTGCTGCTATTGGCTGGTGTGCACGACCATGAGAAACATGACAGCTTCAGCGTGTTTGCCCAGGAACTGGGGGTACTTTTTCAGATCGTGGACGACATCCTCGATGTCACCGGCTCTCCGGAGACGCTCGGCAAGCAGCAGGGGTCGGACGAGCGGCTTGGAAAGCGGACATATGTGACGGAGTTCGGGGTAGAAGGCGCCCGCGATCTGGCCGCGCAATCGCACGCGCGCGCCCGCGCGGCGCTGGCCCAGGCCGCACCGGACTCGGGCGCCGAGCTCGAGCAGATCACTGACTTCATCGCGACACGATCGTTCTAGCCTGACATGGCGCCATTGCTGAACCGGATCAACCAGCCCCAGGACCTTCACGCCCTCACCGACGAGGAGCTCCAGCTTCTCGCGCAGGAGGTGCGCGAGCACATCATCGACACGGTGGGGGAGATCGGGGGCCATTTCGGGGCCAACCTCGGCGCCTGCGAGATTGCCGTCGCGCTGCACTCGATGCTCGACTCCCCGCGGGACAAGATCCTGTGGGACGTCGGCCACCAGGCCTACCCGCACAAGATCCTCACCGGCCGCCGGGATCGCCTGCACACGATCCGCAAGTACCGCGGGCTCGCGCCGTTCTGCGCGATCCACGAGTCCGAGCACGACATCATGGGCGCCGGCCACGCCTCCACCGCGATCGGCTACGCGGTCGGGATCAAGGAGGCGATGCGGCGCGGCGAGGGTCAGGACGGCCACGTGGTGGCGGTGGTCGGGGACGGCGCACTGACCGGCGGAGTCGCATTCGAGGCGGTGCATCAGGCCGGTGGCGAGGGAACCCCGATCGTCGTCGTGCTCAACGACAACGGTATGTCGATGGCGCCGAACGTGGGAGCCCTGTCGCGGCAGTTCAACCGGGTCCGGCTGAACCCCAAGCTGTGGCGGGCCCGGGAGGGCTTCGAGGAGGGCCTGACCAAGCTCCCGGCCGGAATCGGCGCCGCGTTCGAGCGCGTCGGGCCTCATTTCAAGGAGTCTTTGAAGGCGTTCTGGGCCCCGGGCCTGTGGTGGGAGGAGCTCGACTTCGCCTACATCGGGGTGATCGACGGCCACGACGTGCGGGCCATCCGCCGTGCGTTGCGCGAGGCGCTGGTCGCCGAGCGCCCGGTGGTCATCCACTGCGCGACGGTCAAGGGCAAGGGCTTTGCTCCCGCCGAGGAGGGCGGCCTCGAGGGCATGGAGAAGTGGCACGCGGCCAAGCCGAAGTCGATCGCCAACGGCGTCCCGGCGGTGGCGAGCTCGAGTCCCGCTGCGAGCAAGCCGCCGCAGTACACGACGGTGTTCGGCAACGCCCTGCTCGAGGAATGCCGGCGCGATGAGCGAGTGATCGGGATCACCGCCGCGATGAACTCAGGGACCGGCCTGAACATCCTCCAGCGCGAGCTTCCCGACCGCTACTTCGACGTCGGGATCGCCGAGCAGCAGGCGATCCTGTTCGCCGCGGGCCTCGCCCTGCAGGGATGCAAGCCGGTGGCGGCGATCTACTCGACGTTCCTGCAACGGGCCTACGACCAGATCGTGCACGACGTGTGCCTGCAGAAGCTGAACGTGGTGTTCGCGATGGACCGAGCCGGGCTGGTCGGCGACGACGGTCCCACCCACCACGGCGCGTTCGACATCGCCTATCTGCGCTGCCTGCCGACCATCGTGCTGATGGCCCCGCGCGACGAGGCGATGCTGGTGAGGATGCTGAGGACCGCTTTGCTGTACGACGATGGTCCGGTGGCTCTGCGCTACCCGCGCGGCGAGGCGGTGGGAGTACCGCTGCCCGAGAGGCCGGAGCCGATCGAGATCGGGACCGGCGAGATCCTCCGCGAGGGCTCGCGGGTGGCCCTGCTCGGGTACGGAACCGGGGTCGAGAAGGCGCTCGAGGCGGCGGACATCCTGTCCGAGCACGGCCTGTCGGTGACGGTGGCCGACGCGCGCTTCGCCAAGCCGATCGACGTCGGCCTCGCCGCCCAGCTCGCCGCCGAGCACGAGCTGCTCGTGACGGTCGAAGAAGGCGTGCTGGCCGGCGGTTTTGGCTCCGCCGTGTGGGAGCGTCTGTCGGATGCCGGATTGGCGGCCGGCGGGGCTCGAATCCTCCGGGTCGGGCTCCCGGATCGGTACGTGACCCACGGCTCGCCGAGGCTCCTGCACGAGGAGGTCGGCTTCACCGGCCAGCGGATCGCCGAGCGGATCGAATCCGCGGTGGCCGAATACAGCGACGTACCGACCGTCTGAGCGGTTTTCGGGGCGTCCACCAAGCGTTGATCTGGGCGCCGCGATCTGGGGTCTAGGCCCTAGAGCGCCGACATAAGGTCGATGGCAACCCAGGAGCTTGAAATCGGCGCTGATCGCCCGTCAGCGGCCGCTGATCTGTTCATCTCCCGTCAGCCCGTCGTGGACGGCGAGATGCGGGTCTGCGGCTACCGCGTGGCGTACTCGACCGCGGATGGATCCGAGCACGACGAATCCTCTGCCGCGAGGCTGCTCGGCGACGTCCTGAGCGGGGTCGGCCTAGAGGAGCTGGTCGGCGAGCTCCCGGCCCATTTACCCCTCTCCCGCGAGGCGCTGCTGGCTCTCGGGGTGCCGCCGGTCCGGCCCGACAAGGTC
>DATFDC010000472.1:0-7792 GCA_035252415.1 Solirubrobacteraceae bacterium | reverse complement strand
GTCGATCGAGTAGTCGCGCTGGGCAAGCGTCACGTTGTTGTGAGTCATAGTGATATGCCCGGTGCACTTGCTCGTGCCATGACGGCATCCAAGCTCGACACCCACGATCCCGCCGGGGGAGACGAAGCCCTCGTGGCCGAGCACCACGGCCTGGCTCGACCCGGTGGTCACGGTCTGATCGGTGCCGAATGACGTACCGCCGGCGTTCTGGGCCACCAGCTGGTAGTGGTACACGGTGTTCGCGGTCAGACCGCTGATCGTCGCGTGCACGCCGACCAGGCTGGTGCCCGACCCGGCATTGGCCGGAGTGGTCTGAAGACCGTACGCCGCGGTGGTGCCGTAGCGGAAGTAGTACGTGGTCGACTGACTCTTCGGATTGACGGTGCCGTTCAGCCGCGCCGACGAGCGGGTCACGTTGGCCGCGGTGCCGGTCGTCGCCGCCGGTGGCGTGGTGGTAGTGAACGTCTTGTCGGCGCCGACGGTGGTGTCTCCGGCGCTGTTAACCGTCACCAGCTGGTAGTGATACAGGGTGCTCGAGGTGAGCCCCGTCAAGTTAGCTGACACTGAAGCGTCAGTCGTGCCGGCGCCCGCGTCAGTCGAGGTCGTCTTCGCGCCGTACGCCGTGGTGGTTCCGTACTGGAAGTAGTAGTGGGTGTCGGTTCCGTTGGGGTTGACCGTCCCACTCACGGTTGCGCTCGACTGGGCCACGTTCGAGGCCGAGCCGGTGGTCGCGCTGGGCGGTGTAGCCGCCGATGCAGCCGAGGCCGGTGTCGGTTGGCTTGCCGAAACGACCGCCAGTGCGAGCAAGCCGCAGGCAACCAACACGATTGCCGCGGCGACGCGCATTCTGCGCATGCTGCCTCCCTTCGTGTCTGTTCAGTACATCCCCTAACAGGGAGGCAGGGGGGAGAGTTGCGACGGGCTCGCAGTCGATGGTTCGACCGCTGACACTCGAATCCTCAGCAGTGGAATCGACACGTGGGCGATCGGGCCGATCCCGAGCGCGTACACGACGGTGCCAATTCCCACCGTGCCGCCGAGCAACCAACCGGTTATCAGTACGGTCACTTCGATACACGTGCGCACGACCCGGATCGAGTGACCACGTGCGGCCATGCCGGTCATCAGCCCGTCGCGAGGGCCGGGACCGAGGCCGGCGCCGATGTAGGCGCCGGTGGCGATTCCGTTCAGGACGACGCCGCCACCCATCACGACCAACCGGAGCGCGAGGCCGTGCACCGGGGGCACGATGGCCAGCATCGCATCGATCACCAGTCCGACGATGATCACGTTCGAGAGCGTCCCGAAGCCGGGCCGCTGACGCAGGGGGATCCACATCAGCAGGACGAACACACCGACGATGACCGCCCAGGTGCCGACGCCCAGGCCCAGCCGGCGCGAGAGGCCCTGGTGGAAGACGTCCCAGGGATCGACGCCGAGCCCGGCCAGGAGCAGCATCGAGTCGCTGATCCCGTACAGCAGGAGGCCGGCGTAGAGCTGGGCGAGACGGCGCAGGCGAGGCCGGGGTACGGCAACCATGACAGGCGAGGTCACGGCACCAGTGTGGCAAAAATGGCCTATGCAATCGCAGGCCAATTTGCTAGAAGTGGCCCGTGGCGATCACTCCGGCTCACCGCGTGGTCGAGCTTCTCGGGCCGTGGCGGCGCGGCGGGACGAGCCGCGAGCGCCTGGCCGCGTCGCTGCGCTCGCTCGTTCTCGAGGGGCGGCTGGCGGTCGAGAGCCGCTTGCCAGCCGAGCGGACGCTGGCGGCCGCGCTCGGGGTGAGCCGCGCCACCGTGACCGGCGCCTACGATCGACTGCGCGAGCAGGGCTACGTGGCCAGCCGCCAGGGGGCGGGCAGCTGGGTCACGCTGCCCGCCGGTCACCGGCCGGCTCCGCCGGATGCGGTCGTCGGCGGGACCGGGCTCGACATGCGGATTGCGGCGATGCCCGCGCCGGCGGTGCTCGCGGAGGTGTTCGAGGCGGCCGCCCGCGAGCTGACCCACTGGCTCGACCACCACGGCTACGACCCGCTGGGGCTGCCGCCGCTGCGCGAGGCGATCGCCGCGCGGTTTCGCAGGCGCGGACTGCCTACGCGTCCCGAGCAGATCCTGGTCACCAACGGGGCGCTGCAGGCGCTCGACCTGACCATCCGGGCGATGTTCCCGCGGGGGCGTCGGGCGCTGGTCGAACTGCCGAGCTATCCGGTCGCGCTCGATGCGCTCCGCGCCGCGGGGGCGCGCCTGGCCCCGGTCCCGATGAGCGAGCACGGCTGGGACGTGGAGGCCTTCGAGGCCTCCGTCCGCCACCAGCCCCCGGCGCTGGCCTACCTGATGCCGGATTTCCACAATCCGACCGGCGCGTTGATGGACATCGAGGCCAGGCGGCGGGTGCTGCGCGCGCTCGGGGATGCCGGCGTGACGACCGTGGTCGACGAGACGTTCGCGGAGCTCAACCTGGACGGCGTGCCGATGCCGACGCCAGCCGCGTCCTTTGGGGGCGAGCGCACGATCACGCTCGGCTCGCTGAGCAAATCCGTGTGGGGCGGCCTTCGGGTGGGATGGGTGCGGGCCGAGCCGGCCGTGATCCATCGCCTGGCCGGCGCGCGCGCCGCGATCGACCTGGCCAGCCCGTTGTTCGAGCAGATCGTGGCCACCCACACGCTCGAGCGGCTGGACGACATGCTGATCGAACGGCGTGAGGTGATCCGGATCCGTCGCGCCGCCCTGGCTCGAGCCATCGACGAGTTTCTCCCCGAGTGGAGCTACGCGCTCCCCGCCGGCGGGTTGTTCATCTGGGCGCGGCTGCCGGAGCCGATCAGCACGAGCCTCGCGCTCGAGGCCGGCCGACGGGACCTCCAGCTCACGCCCGGCCCGCGCTTCGCCGCCGCCGGGGTCCTCGAGCACCATCTCCGGCTGCCGTTCACGCTGGCGCCCGGCCAGCTCGAAAGAGCCGTCCAAATCCTGGCCGAGCTGACGCCTCTGGGCGATCGCGCTTCCGGTTCGCCTGTGCTCGCCGGATACGTTGCCTAGAGACGCTGTCGATCTTCGGGCGGGCCGTTCGTCTTAACGGCGACCATCCCCCATTAGGAGGTGCAAGCCATGAAGTACATCCTGTTGATTCACCAGGGCGACACTCCGACCCCGCTCGATCCCGAGGCATGGGGCCGGCTGTCCGAGGAGGAGCAGAAGCAGGTGTTCGCCGACTACCAGGCGATCAACCAGACCCGGGGGGTGACCCCGGGTGAGGGCCTCGAGACACCGGACGCGGCGACCACGGTTCGCGTGCAGGACGGCAAGACGCTCACCACCGACGGCCCGTTCGTCGACACCAAGGAGGCCCTCGCCGGCTATCTGATCTACGAGGCCGACGATCTCGACGCGGCGATCGCGCTGGCCGCGCGGATCCCGGCGGCCCGGCTGGGCGGCGCGATCGAGGTGCGCCCGATCAAGGAGTGGTAGCGATTCTCGAGCGGATCTTCCGCGACCAGTGGGGCTACGTCCTCGCTGCCCTGATCGGCTTCCTCGGCGACTTCGACCTCGCCGAGGAGGCCGCTCAGGAGGCGTTCGCGATCGCCGCCGAGCGCTGGCCGCGCGACGGCATCCCGTCCGCACCCGGGAGCTGGCTGATCACTACCGCCCGCCGGCGCGCGATCGATCGGATCCGCCGTCAGCGGGTGCTGGAGGCCAAGACCCGGCTGCTCGAGGTGCGTGAGACCGAGGACGCCTTCGAAGAGGACGCTTTGGACGATACGACGATATTTCCCGACGAGCGGCTCGAGCTCGTGTTCACCTGCTGCCATCCGGCGCTGGCCACCGAAGCACAGGTCGCGCTGACGCTGCGCACCCTCGGGGGTCTCACCACCGATGAGATCGCCAGGGCCTTCCTGATTCCCGAGGCCACGATGGCCCAGCGACTCGTCCGAGCCAAGCGCAAGATCAAGGCGGCCGGAATTCCCTTCCGGGTGCCGCCCGACCACCTGCTGCCCGATCGGCTGGCCTCAGTACTGGCGGTCGTGTACCTGATCTTCAACGAGGGGTACGGCGGGCGGGGCGATCTGGCCGCCGAGGCGCTGCGCCTGGGGGCTGGGCTGGCCGAGCTGATGCCCGACGAGCCCGAGGTCCACGGACTGCTCGCGCTGATGCTGCTGCACGATTCCCGGCGCCGCGCGCGCTTTCGCGAGGGCGAGTTGGTCCTGCTCGCCGACCAGGACCGCTCCCTGTGGGACGCCGAGCAGATCGCCCGCGGACGCGCGGCGCTCGATCGGGCGTTCGCGCTACGCGGTCGCGGTCCATATGTGGTGCAGGCGGCGATCGCCTCGCTGCACCTGGACGAGCCGCACGACTGGGCGCAGATCGCGGCGCTGTACGGCGAGTTGGCGCGGATCACCGGCTCGCCGGTGGTCGAGATCAACCGGGCGGCGGCCGTGGGCGAGGCGAACGGACCAGAGGCCGGCCTGGCGATCGTCGATCGCCTGACCGGCCTCGAGGACTACGTCTATCTGTACTCGACCCGGGCCGAGCTGCTACGTCGCGCCGGTCGGTCGGACCAGGCCCGCCAGGCCTACCGACGCGCGATCGAGCTGACCCACGACGACGTCGAGCGCCGGATGTTCGAGCGCAGGCTGGCTTCGGTCAGCGACCCGCGGTCCTCCAGCCCTCCGCGTAGGACAGACGGGCCGGCTCCGAGTACGGCACCGGGCTGACCAGCGCCCGGACCTCGAGCTGTCGGTGCGGCTCGACCGTGAGCTTGCGCGTGCCGCCGTTGGGCTCGCCCCACACGACGGTCACCTCGCTCCCGATCTCCACGGCCGGGTCGACCGTGGCCAGCGACAGCGCGCGCCGCTCGTTGGCGCTGTAGCCGCTGAACATCGAGTACCCGACGCAGTTGCCGTCGGGGTCGAGCACCGAGTCGTAGCCGGCGGCGCCGTAGTTGGCGATCGGCAGGTCGAAGAACTGGTAGGGATCCTCGTCGCTCTCGAACATCGAAGCGAAGATCTTCGCCACGTCCTCGCCCTCCCAGGCCAGCGTGACCTTCTTGCGCTGGGTGTCGGCCTCGATCTGCTCGAGCGCCTCGCGGCCGATGAAGTCGTGGTCGAACTTGACGAACTGGCCGTAGCCGAGCTCCCACGGATTCAGGTAGTAGTCCTCGATGTTGTCGGACACGTAGCTGCCGTACAGCGACGCGCCGGCCTCGTAGCCGTTGGCCGGGAGCCACTCCCGGTACGCACGCAGCCCCTCGCCGGTGTAGATCGCTGGCAGCGGGGAGGGGATCCAGCCCGACTCGAGCGTGTTCGACGCGTAGGCCCGAGCGCCGCAGGGCTCGATGCCGAACTCCTGGCCGGCCTCGAGGATCGTGGCGCGCACCTCGTCGTATTCCTCGTAGGGGCCCCAGAGCTCGAGGCCGGGCTCGCCCGCCATGCCGTGGCGCAGCGTTCGCACCGTTCGGCCCGACACGTTCATGGTTGCCAGGCGGAAGAACTTGAGCTGCTCGACCGGCCCGCCGTTGACCTTCTCGATCACCTGCCAGGCGTTCGGGCCCTGGATCTGGAAGCGCCACACGTTGCGGGTAACCGCCTTGCCGTACGGGCGGCCCGGCGAGCGGTCGTCGTAGTCGAAGTCGAGCTTGTAGCCGCCGGTCTCGGCGTGGAACTGAAGCCAGTTCGCCGCCGGGTTGCGGCCGACCCAGACGAACTCCTCCTCGTCGAGGTGGAACAGGATGCCGTCGCCGATCACGTGGCCGGCCGGCGTGCACGGGACGAACTGCTTGGCCATGTTGACCGGGAAGTTCGCCACGCTGTTGATCCCGACGTCGGAGACCAGCTTCAGCGCGTCGGGTCCCTTGAAGAAGAAGTTCACCATGTGGTGGGTCTGGTCGAACAGGACCGCGGTCTCGCGCCAGGCCCGCTGCTCGCGGCGCCAGTTGGAAAACTCATAGGGCACGACCGGATAGATGTACGCGCCGATCTGTGAGTTGCGCAGCCGCTCGACGATGTTGCCCGATTCGTCGAGGACTTCCTGCAGGTTGCTTGCCGCCATGGGTGTCTCTCCTTCGCTCATTGCTTAGTTGTCAACCACTGAATTCCCCGGATTTCGCGTGATGATCGCGGCCGAGCAGATCATTGGCCCATGCGCTGGTCCGGGCCAGCGCGTTGTCCTTGACGACGACCGGGTTGCTCAGCATCTCGGTCTCCTCGCCGTACGCCTTCAGCCGCTCGTAGGCCTGCGACCAGATGCACTCGGTGTCGTACACCTCGCACAGCCCGTCCCGGGTTCCGCCGCAGGGGCCGTTGCGCTGGTTCTTGGCGCAGATCGACTCCGGGCAGACGTAGGCGATGTCGGGCAGCGAGCAGTCGCCGCAATCCCGGCACTTGAACATCGGGACCTTGGCCAGCTGCTCGAGCAGGTGAGCGGCGCGGCCGACCGGCTTCGGCGCCGCCTCGACCTTCTCGTAGAACGAGCGGGCGGGTTCGTGGAGCGGACCTTCGGAATCGAACACGGTGTCGTGGACCTTGCGGCTGAAGCGGTAGACGAGCGGAGTCCGCAGGTCGGTACGGCGCTTGCGGCGCGACTCGACGTAGTCGTGATTCAGCTCATCGGATGAGAGCCCGGTCTCCGGGTCCGGCTCGAACAGGTAGAACTCGCCGGCTCGCCCGTAGCGCAGCTCGCGCGAGAGCTCACGCCAGTCGGCGTTCTCGTACTCGCGGGCCCGGTCGAGGATCTGGCCGAACGTCTCGGCCGTGGCGTGGCCGCCCAGGTACGCGCCCTGGAACCCGAGGCCCCGCGCGACGGTCATCTGCTTGGCGGCCAGGTCGAGGAAGAACGAGCGTCCCTTGTCCTCGCTGGCGCCGTGGTGCTCCGCCAGGGCGAGCAACTCGTCCGTGACGATCACGCCCGGGATCCGGCCGGCGTTGAACGCGCGCGCCGCCGGCCGCGAGAGCAAATACACGTTGGCCAGCGCGCGGATCGGGAGGTTCTCCCGCCTGATGTAGCGCACGAGCTCGTCGTCCTTGCGCGCGTTGTAGCCGATCTGGTTGATCACGAACCGGGCGCCCGTGCGGGCCTTCTTGGCCAGCTTCTGGTACTGGGGGACCACCTCGCGCTCGTGCAGCTTGTGGTTGGTGACCACGCAGCCCAGCCAGAAGTTCGTCCGGTCCAGGCGGTCCCCGGTGCGGCCCACGGGCAGGCCGGCGTTCATGTCGCTGTAGAGCTTCAGCAGGCCGACCGAGTCGATGTCGAACACCGGCGCGGCGGTGCCGCCGTAGCCGGCCAGCGGGTAGTCGCCGGACAGGCACAGCACGTTGTCGAAGCCCTCGGAGGCGAGCTTCCAGCCCCGGCTCTCGAGCGCGTTGCGATTCCAGTCCTTGCAGGCCAGGTGGATGATCACCTCCTGCCCGCGTGAAACCAGGTCGGTGCCCAGCGTGTCCGGCGCGAGCATCGCGTTCCCGCCCGGGTTGTCGGTGATCGAGAGCACGTCGATGCGCGGGTCGTCGGCCAGCGCGCGCGCCTTCTCGACCAGGGCCCGGCTGCGCTCGGCGGTCACCACGCCGCGGGCGGTGACCAGTTCCACGGCGATCGAGAACGACCCTGGCACCTGCAGGCATTCGCGAAAAGGCGTCGTCAAGCTAGCTCTCCCACCCGGGTACCCAGGCTAGGTGCGCGAAACGCTGACGGCAATGGTCCCTTCCGCTGAGCGGAAGTAGTCGGCAAAATGCGCCGGTGTGAGACAACTTCGCGCCCGAACCCAGGCCCGGTCGGTCACCGCGCGCGCGTTCGGCGTGCTCGAGGCGTTC
>DATFDC010000471.1:0-7440 GCA_035252415.1 Solirubrobacteraceae bacterium | reverse complement strand
CTCGAGGCCGCGCATGCCGAGCAGCCCGACGATGAATCGTTGCTGGCCGACCTGTTGCGCAGCGAGGCCGTCGTCCGGGGACCGGCCGCCGCACTCGAGCGCTTCGAGCGCTACCGGCGCGATGTCCGCGAGCGCCTCGGGACCAACCCCGGCGAGCAGTTGCAGCGGACGCATCAGCATCTGCTGGCGCTCGACCGCCCGGTGCGCAGCGGCGTGCGCTACGACGCGAGCACGCTGGTCGGCCGGGAGCGCGACCTCGAACGCCTGCGGGCCCTGATGGCCGGCTCCCGGGTCGTGTCGATCGTCGGCCCTGGGGGGATCGGAAAGACGCGGCTGGTCCACGTGCTGGCCCGCGACACCACCTTGCCGGTCGTGCACGTCGTCGAGCTGGCGGGCGTCACCTCGCCCGAGGACGTCGTGGGGGAGGTCGGATCGGTGCTCGGCGTCCGCGACTCGGTCAGCGGCCGGCGAGTCCTGACCGCCGAGCAACGCCTCGACGTCCGCGCGCGGGTCGCCCAGCGCCTCGGTCAGTCACCGGGCCTGCTCGTGCTCGACAACTGCGAGCACCTGATCGGCGCGGTGGCCGAGTTGGTGGCGTTCCTGGTCTCGACCACGGCTGAGGTGCGAGTGCTCACGACGAGCCGCGCGCCACTGGCCATCGCCGCGGAGCGCGTGTACCTGCTCGGGCAGCTTACGGTCGTCGACGCGAGCCGGCTGTTCAGCGAACGAGCCCTCGCCGCCCGCCCGACCGTCCGTCTGGACGACCGTGTCGTGGCCAGCATCGTCACGCGGCTCGACGGTCTTCCGCTGGCCATCGAGCTCGCCGCGGCGAAGGTCCGGGCCATGAGCGTGGAGGAGATCGACCGGCGTCTCGAGAACCGGTTCGCGCTGCTCCGGGGTGGCGATCGCAGCGCACCCGACCGCCACCAGACGCTGCTGGCCGTGATCGACTGGTCCTGGAACCTGCTCGGCGACGGCGAGCGGCGTGCCCTGGGCCGCCTGGCGCTGTTCCACGACGGATTCACGCTCGAGGCGGCTCGGGCGACGCTCGGCGACGACGCCGTCGACGCGGTACAGGGGCTCGTCGACCAATCCCTGTTGAGCGTTCGCGAGACCCGCGACGGATTGCGCTACCGGATGCTCGAGACCGTGCGCGAGTTCGGGCGCATGCAGCTGATCGACGCCGGCGAGGACGCCATGGCGCGGAAGGCTCAGCGGCGATGGGCGATCGGCTACGCCCGCCGGCACGGCGCCCAGTTGCCGAGCGCCGAGCAGCTCGCAGCGATCGATGCGCTGAGCGCCGAGGAGATCAACCTGGCCGACGAGCTGCGAGGGGCTCTCGGCGACGGTGACGTGGACTCGCTGGTTCAGTTGCTCGCCACGCTGGGGATGTTCTGGGCGATCCGCGGGGAGCACGGCCGTCTCATCGCCCTGACCGACGCCGTCGCCGACGCGGTGCGCGACTGGCGTCCACCGCCCGAGCTCGCGGACATCACCCGGGCGGCGATGACCGTGCAGCTGACCAACGCGATGATCGGCACCGAGGACCGGATCGCTCCGATCCGGGCCATGCTGCACCGGCTCGGTCGCGACCCCGATGGAGACCCGCGGGTCGCCGCGACCGCCGAGGTCATGACCGTCTTCGACCCCGCCGACCAGGACGCGTCACTTCGCCGGCTCGCGGAGCTCACCGACGATCCTGACCGCTACACCGCCTTGTTCGCCCGGCACTGGATGAGCTACGTGCACGAGAACGCCGGCGACCCGGCCGGCGCGGTCGAGGCGGCCGAGCGCGCGCTGGCGCTGACCCGAGCCGACGACGGTCCGTGGCAGGCGGCGATGCTCCACAACCAGCTCGCGCAGCTCAAGATGCACCTGGGCGACCGCGCCGCCGCGAGTGAGCATGCCCGGGCGGCCCTGCCCGTGATGCACCGCCTGGGAGCCACCGACGACGAGGTCCAGCTGCGGGCCCTGCTCGCCCTGGGCGCGATCGGCGACGGCCGCCTCGAGGCAGCCGAGCGGGAGCTCGAGCAGGTCGACCGGATCGAGGAGAGCGAATCGATCTTCGGCGGGATCGCCGTCCGGCAGATCGGCCGCGCGGAGCTGGACCTGGCCCGCGGCGAGGAGGCGGCCGGGTTGCGCGCTTACCGGGAATGCGCTGCCGCAATGCACGCGCTCGAGCTGCCGGGGATACCGCGGACGGGCCTCGAGCCGTGGATGCTGTTCGGCGACGCGGCGGCCCTGACCGCTCACGCGTATGGCGGCACGGACGGCGAGGAGGCGTATGGGCGCGAGCTGTTCACGGCCTGCCGCGAGCACGCGCTGCGGATTCTCGATCGCGCGAATCTCCGCCTGGACTACCCGGTCGCCGGAATGGTGCTGTTCGGGCTCGGCGCCTGGGGCCTGCTGCGCCGGGCGACATCGGCCGATGATGCGGTGCGGGTTCTCGTGCTTGCGGACCGCTTCGCCTACAACCGGACGATTCCGACGATGGCATGGGAGCGAATCGAACCCCGTGCCGAGGAAGCCTCCCCCGGCCGGATCGCCGCTGCGCGGGCCGAGTACGGCGACCGCCGCCCGCCGGACCTGCTCGAGGAGGCCCGGCGGGCGGTCGAGGAGCTTGCCGGCCGTTATTAGAGGTGCCGCTTGTAGCTGCGCACCGAGAGCGGCGCGAAGATCGCGATCACCACGAGGCCGGCCAGCAGAGTCAGGCCGACCTCGCCGCTGATCGTGGCGTGGTTGGCCAGGTCGCGGGTCGCCGAGACCAGATGTGACACCGGGTTGATGTTCACGAACGTGGCCAGCGGGCCGGGCAGGGTGTGGACCGGTACGAACGCATTGGACAGGAACGTCAGCGGGAACAGGATCATCATCGAGAGCCCCTGGACGCCCTGCGCACTGCGCGCGATCGTGCCGATCCAGGTGAAGATCCAGGCGATCGCCCAACCCGTGAACACCGCCAGCACGATCGCTCCGAGCACGCCAAGCGGGCCGCCGTGCGGACGGTATCCGATGATCAGGCCCATCACGAAGGTCAGGCTCGCGGCGATCAGGTAGCGCACAAGGTCCGCCACCATCGGTCCCGCCAGAGGGGCGATCCGGGCAATCGGAAGCGCCTTGAAGCGATCGAACACGCCCTTCTCCATGTCCTCGCGCAACTGCACACCGGTGGCCATGCACGTGGTCAGGACGGTCTGAGCCACGATGCCGGGGATCATCAACGGCAGATAGCTCTTGACGTTGCCCGAGATCGCGCCTCCGAACACGTACGCGAACATCGCGGTGAACAGCAGCGGCTGGATCGTCACGTCGAAGAACTGCTCAGGCTTGCGCCGCATCTTCTTGAGGGCCCGCCACGCCATCGAGAACGTCTGGCTGACCGTCTCGGCGACGCTCGTGCGGGGCCTGGCGCGATCGACCGCGGCGGCTGCGTCGACCCCGCGCGGCGCGGTCGGCGGGGCACTCGGCTCGAGTGTGATCGTGCTCATCTCGCTACCTCCAGGGCGGCTTCATCGTGTTCGGGCTCGCCGGTGTCGTGGCCGGTCAGGGCGAGGAACACCTCGTCCAGGCTGGGCTTGGCCACGCTGACCGACGCGATCGGCACGCCGGCCTGACGCAGGCCGATCAGCACGTCGCCGGCCACGTCGGCCTCCTTAAGGGGCACGTTCATCCGGCCCGACTCGGGGGTCAGAACCGGCTCGCCCCCGGCGACGCGCCGGACCACCTGCCGGGCCAGCTCCTGATCGGCCCCGTCCGCGAGCTGCAGCTGCAGCGTCGAGTTGCCGACCGAGCTCTTGAGGTCGTCCGGGACGCCCTCGGCGACCTTGCGGCCGCGGTCGATGACCGCGACCCGGTCGGCCAGCTGGTCGGCCTCGTCGAGGTACTGGGTGGTCAGCAGGACCGTGCAGCCGTCGGCGACCAGGCCGCGGATCGTGTCCCACATCTGGCCGCGCGTGCGCGGGTCGAGGCCGGTCGTCGGCTCGTCCAGGAAGATCAGCGGCGGCCGGGTGATCAGGCTCGCGGCCAGATCCAGGCGCCGGCGCATGCCGCCCGAGAACTGAGCGATCGGCTTGTCGGCCGCATCCTCAAGGTCGAATTCCCCCAGCAGCCGGTGCGCCGTGGCGCGGGCCTCCGCCGAGCGAATGCCCTGCAGGCGGGCGAACAGCCACAGGTTCTCGGCCGCGGTCAGGTCGTCATCGACCGATGCGTACTGCCCGGTCACCCCGAGCAGCTGACGGACGCGATGCGGCTCGCGCGCGACATCCACCCCGAAGATGTGCGCCTCTCCCGCGTCGATCGGCAACAGCGTCGCGAGCATCTTCAGCATCGTGGTCTTTCCGGCTCCGTTCGGGCCGAGAACGCCAAAGATCTCGCCCTGGCGAACCGTGAGGTCGATCCCGTCGACGGCCCGGAACGCGCCGAACGACTTGACCAGCCCGGCGGCGTGAACAGCGGTTGTCGGTGTCATCTCGTTTTCCTTGGAATCTCGGATTCGGTGCGACGAGAACGCTAGGAGGGCGCGGTTTCACGACAGCTACGTCGCGGTTACGCGCGACTACGCTTGTGCAGATGACGATCGGCACCGCAATCCTCCTGATCGCCGTCGGCGCGATCCTCAAGTGGGCCGTGACCGCCCACGTGAGCTGGATCGACATCCAGACCGCCGGGACGATCATCTTCGTGGTTGGGTTGGTCAGCCTCGCCCTGGCCGTCCTCTACACGTTCTGGAGACCACGTCGCGGCGGCGGCGTGGGCTACTGAGCGGGCCCGGCGGCGTCACCGAGCCGCCTCGATACCCTTGCTCGCAGTGAAGCGCTACCACGTCACCACGTTCGGCTGCCAGATGAACGAGCACGACTCCGAGCGCATGAAGGGCATGCTCGACTCGCTCGGCTACGCCGAGGCGCCGGGCCGCGACCAGGCCGATCTGATCCTGTTCAACACCTGCTCGATCCGCGAGAAGGCCGACAGCCGGTTCGTGGCCCACCTCGGCGAGGCCAAGCGGGTCAAGTCCGAGCGTCCCGAGGTGATCGTCGGGGTCGGCGGCTGCTGGGCGCAGTCGGTCAAGGAGGAGGTGTTCGCCCGCTTCCCGTTCGTCGACGTCGCCTTCGGTCCCGGCCAGGTGCACAAGCTCGCCGAGTTCCTGGTCAGTGACTCGCTCAGCGCCCAGGGCTACTTCGAGTTCGAGGGGTTCACCGGGCACCTGCCGGCCAAGCGCGCTCGTGACCACCACGCATGGGTGCAGATCAGCGTGGGATGCAACTGCGTCTGCTCGTATTGCATCGTCCCGTCCACCCGTGGCCGTGAGGTCAGCCGGCCGGCTAGAGAGCTGATAACCGAGGTCGAGGCGCTCGCCGCCGACGGCGTGCGTGAGGTCACGCTGCTCGGCCAGAATGTGAATTCCTACGGACGCGACCTGCCGCGCGAGCAGCGCATGACCTTTGCTGAGCTGCTCGCTCGCGTGGATGCCGTCGACGGGATCGACCGCATCCGCTACACGAGCCCCCACCCCAAGGACATGCGCGAGGACGTGATCCGCGCCCACGCGGAGCTGCCCGCGCTGTGCGAGCACATCCACCTGCCCCTGCAATCCGGCTCGAGCGACGTGCTCAAGCGCATGCGGCGCACCTACACGCGTGAGCGCTACCTCGACCGGGTGGCGATGATCCGCGAGCACGTCCCCGACTGCGCCCTGACCACCGACATCATCGTCGGATTCCCGGGTGAGACCGAGGCCGACTTCGCCCAGACGCTTTCGCTCGTCGACGAGGTCGCCTACGACGGGGCGTTCACGTTCATCTACTCGCCTCGACGCGAGACCGAAGCCGCCGGCCTGCCCGACCAGGTGCCTCACGAGGTCAAGGTCGAGCGCATGCAGCGCCTGGTCGAGGTGGTCCAGCGCCGGGCCCACGAGCGCGCCGCACGGTTCGTCGGGCGGACGCTCGAGGTGCTGGTGGAGGGGCCCTCGCGGACCGATCCGGCCCGCCTGCGCGGCCGCTCCCGGCACAACAAAGTCGTGAATTTCACCGGTCTCGGCGGGCCGGGAGAGCTGGTCGAGGTCGAGATCCTCGAGGCCACGAGCCAGACGCTGAGCGGCCAGGAATCGATCCTGAGCCGCGCCGCCGGCTGATTCCCGGCCCGACATTCGTCCACTTCTGCCGATTCGGTCAAGTGGACATCCGTCCAGAGGCCGATTGCGCGCAAGGTTCGGGGTCTGAGCCCGCCGAAACGCTGTCTGTGGGAGTAATCCGCGGACACGTGGAGCGCTGATGGCCACCCTGGCGGCGGTCACGAACATTCCTGCTCTGGGGCTCGTCGGCGAGGACGGCAAGCTCGAGCGGGCCACCGAGCCGTTCCGCCGCTGGTACGAGGAGAACCAGGACCTGTGCCGGGAGTCGGCCGAGCTGCAGCGAGTCCTCGAGGGCCAGGCCAACGCCGCGGTGCTGAAGCTCGACGGCGTCGCGATCGATATCGCCGCGATGGCCGACCGCGACGGCGGGCGGCACATCCTTCTGACGCTGCCGACCAGCGCGCTGCCGTCGATCGGCGACGCCGGCGAGGCGCTGCTCGATGGGGCGCTCGACGAGAGCCCGGCCCTGGTCTGGCTCAAGGACCTCGAGGGTCGCTATGTCCGGGTCAACTCGCGGTTCACCACGCTCCTGAGCACGACCGAGGATCGTCTGCTGGGGCGCACCGACGCCGAGGTGCCGCCGGCCGAGACGGTCGACGGTCCTCGCGCTCAGGACCGCGAGGAGGGCGTCGAGGAGCCCCTGCAGCTCGAATACGTCGTCGGTCCTTACCAGGGCCGGGAGGCGCTGGTCGTCCTGCGCTTCCCGGTCCGCGACCGCCAGGGCACCCCTGCGCTCGTCTGCGGCGTTGCCGCGCCCTCCTCTGATGCCCAGGTGGCTCGGAGCGAGGCTGCCCGGTTACTGCGGGTCGAGCGCTGGAGCCGGCTGGACGCCGAGAGCGTACGGGCGGAGCTGCTTTCCGACTGGGGCCTCCTCCCGGACGCGCGGGGCCGGATCGCCGCGACGCCCGCCACCGAGTCGGCTCCTGGCTCCGCGGAGCAGGAAGCGGCCGTGGCGGAGGCCCGGGCCGAGCGGGCGACCGCGGTGGCCGAGCGCGATACGGCGCTGAGCGCGAACGAGAAGCTGAGCAGCGACCTCGAGGCCGCCCAGACCCGCATGGCCGAGCTCGAGAAGGCGCTCCAGGCGGCCCGTGCGGGCGGCAAGAAGGGGGACGCCGAGGCGAAGCTCGCCGAGCAGGCAGCCGAGCTCGACCGGGCCCTGACCCGGGAGCGCGAGCGGGCCGAGGAGCTCGAGCGCACGCTCGCCCTGGTTCGCCAGCGGCTCGGCGACGATGCCGAAGCCGCCCGAGCCGAGGTCCAGCGTGCCAGGGCCGACGCCGAGGCGGCCCGCACCGAGGTCCAGCGCGCGCGGG
>DATFDC010000470.1:0-5464 GCA_035252415.1 Solirubrobacteraceae bacterium | reverse complement strand
TGCCGCGAGTGGCGGCAGCGTGACCAGCGCGGACACGGGCTGGTTGTGCCACGGAATCGGCTCTGGCTCCAGGCCGCCCATGTTGCCCATGTCGCTACCCCCGTAGAAGGTCGAGTCGGTGTTGAGCGCCTCCTTCCAGCGGCACGCCCGCGGCAGCCCCAGCCGGTAGCCGGTGCGCGGGACGGGCGAGAGATTGGCGGCGAACACGACCACCCGCTCGCCGTCACGCGATGCCCGCGCGAAGGCCAGCACGTTGTTGTCGGCGTCGTTGGGCTCGAGCCACCAGAACCCGGACGGATCGGAGTCGACCTGCCACAGCGCGGGCTCGTCCTTGTAGAGCCGGTTCAGATCGCGGACCAGCGCCTGGATGCCCGCGTGGTCGGGACTCTCGAGCAGATGCCAGTCGAGTGAGCGCTCGTAGCTCCACTCGGCCTCCTGGGCCAGCTCCGAGCCCATGAACAAGAGCTTCTTGCCCGGGTGGGCCCACATGTAGGCGTACAGCGAGCGCAGGTTGGCCAGCTTCTGCCACTTGTCGCCGCCGGCCATCTTCTGGTACAGCGACCCCTTGCCGTGCACGACCTCGTCGTGGGAGAGCGGCAGCATGAAGTTCTCGCTGAAGGCATACATCAGGCTGAAGGTCAGCTCGTGGTGGTGGTAGCGGCGGTAGATCGGGTCCTGCTCGAAGTAGCCGAGCGTGTCGTGCATCCAGCCCATGTTCCACTTGAAGCCGAAGCCCAGGCCGCCCAGGTACGTGGGCCTTGATACCCCCGGCCAGGCGGTTGACTCCTCGGCGGCGGTGAGAGCTCCGGGTTCACGCCCGTAGACGACCTCGTTGAACTCCTTGAGGAACGACACCGCGTCGAGGTCCTCGCGCCCGCCGAACTGGTTGGGCACCCACTCGCCCTCGCGGCGCGAGTAGTCCAGGTACAGCATCGAGGCGACCGCGTCGACCCGGATGCCGTCCACGTGGTACTCGCGCAGCCAGAACAGCGCGTTGGAGATCAGGAAGTTGCGCACCTCGTGGCGGCCGTAGTTGAACACCAGCGTGCCCCAGTCGGGGTGCTCACCGCGCCGTGGATCGGCGTGCTCATACAAGGCCGTTCCGTCGAACTGGGCCAACCCGAACTCGTCGCGCGGGAAGTGGGCCGGGACCCAGTCGAGGATCACGCCGACGCCGCCCGAATGCATGCGATCGACGAACGTCCGGAAGTCGTCCGGGCTGCCGTAGAACGGAGTGGGGGCGAAGTAGCCGGTGACCTGGTAGCCCCATGACCCCGCGAACGGGTGGGCCATGACCGGCAACAGCTCGACGTGGGTGAAGCCGAGATCCTTGACGTACGCGCTCAGCTCGTCGGCCAACTCGAGGTAGTTGAGCGACCTGTTGCCCTCGAGCGTGTTCAACCGCCATGAGCCCAGGTGAACCTCGTAGATCGAGACCGGCTGCTCGAGCGGCTGCTTCTCCTGGCGCGTGCGCAGCCACTCGGCGTCCTGTGGGCTCCAGGTGTGATCGGGCTCGAACACGACCGAGGCGGTCTTCGGCGGTACCTCGGTGGCCAGCGCGTACGGATCGGCCTTGAGCAGGATCTGGTGATCCTGGGTGAGGATCTCGTACTTGTAGTTGGTTCCGGGGCCGACGCCGGGGAGGAACAGCTCCCACACACCGGTCGAGCCGAGCGAGCGCATCGCGTGCAGGCGGCCGTCCCAGGAGTTGAAGTCGCCGACCACGCTGACTGCCCGGGCGGCCGGCGCCCAGACGGCGAATGCCGTGCCTGTGACGCCTTCGACTTCTCGGACGTGGGCGCCGAGCTTGTTGTAGAGCTCCTCGTGGCGGCCCTCGGCGATCAGGTGCTGGTCGAGCTCGCCGATCGTGGGCATGAACGCGTACGGGTCCTCGATCGTGAACTTGCCCGCGTCGCCGTAGTCGACCTCGAGCTGGTAGTGGACGGGCAACTTGGCGTTCTCAAGCTTGCCTTCGAACACGCCCCCGGGGTGGATCTGCTGCAGCTCGACCCCGGGCGCCCCCCCGTTGGTGATCGCGGTCACCGCGCACGCGGCCGGGCGCAGCACGCGCACGACCACGCCACCGTCCTGCGGATGCGCGCCGAGGACGGAGTGGGGGTTTGAGTGCTCGCGGCGGACCAGTGAGTCGAGCTCTGAGGTGGCGACGGTCATAACCCCTGTGACCTTCCCACGTTCAGGCGCTCTCAAGCAGGCGGACGATGCCGGCGACGGGGATCGGCGTCCAGTCGGGCCGGTTGTTGAGCTCGTAGCGGAGCTCGTAGATGGCCTTCTCGAGCTCGTAGATCGAGAGCAGGTTGTTGATCGCGGCCTCGCCGGCCGGCACCAGCGTCGGGTCCACCGCGGCGAAATAGCAGTTCAGGAACTGCTCGCGGGCGCGATCCTCGAAGTCCGCGGGAGCCTGCTGGCCCCTGAGGATCTCGACCGCGGAGGTGACGTAGGCGAACGAGCGCAGCATCCCGGCCACGTCGCGCAGCGGGGAGCGCTTCTGGCGGCGCTCGGGGAGCGGGCGGGCCGGCTCGCCCTCGAAGTCGAGGATCACCCAGCCGCGCGGGGTGTGCAGGGTCTGCCCGAGGTGGTAGTCGCCGTGGGTGCGGATAACCCGGCCGGTCACGCCGATCTGGGCGCGCGAGGCCAGGCGCTCGCGGACGTCCTGGCCGCGACCCGCGATCGGCGCGAGCTTGGGATCGTCATCGGGCAGGCGCAGGAAGATCCGCTCGATGTCCTCGTCGACGGTGGCGGTGAGCAGCGAGAGCGCCTCCTGGCTGGGCTCCTCGGGTGAGAAGGCGGGATCGCCGGCGTCGGAGGCCAGCGTGTTGTGGAGCTGCGCGGTCACCGTGCCCAGGCTGCCCAGACGCTCGAGGAACGCGTCGGGGGCGGTGGTGATCTCATCGAGCGCGAGCTCCCAGCCGCCGACCGCGTCGGGCAGGAAGGCCTGGGCCACGCCCAGCGTCGCCTGGAACGCCTGCCCCTCGTACTCGTACCACCCGTGCAGCGCCGCGATGTTCGGGAAGCCGCGATAGGTGAGGAAGCGGAGCATCTCGAGCTCGGGGTTCACGCCCGGCTCGAGCTTGCGGAACACCTTGAGCACGATCCGGTCGTCGAACACGACCGAGGAGTTCGACTGCTCGACGCCCATCAGGCGTACGCCTGAGGCGTCGGCGAGGTTGTCCGTGTTGGCAAAGGGGAAAAAGGCGAAGCGCCCGTCGTCGGTCTCGATCTCGTCGGTGGCGGCGATCCGGCGCAGCAGCTCGCACGCGTGCTCGGGCTCGGCCAGCGCGTCGTACACCGCCCACTCGTCGGTGTGGGCGATCGAGTCGCCGCGGGGCACGTCGTTCGGTGGCCGGATGGCCAGCGGCAGCTGGTAGAGCTCGTGCGTGCCGGTGCCGAACCGGGTCTCTACCAGCGCCAGCACGAGCAGCGGGTCCTCGCGCAGCGTCACGCTCTCGATGATCTCGATCCCGGCGACCGTCCGGGCCTTGGAGGCGTACCAGCGCTGCTGCTTGACCCAGTCGCGCAGCTCCTCCTCGTCCACGCACCGGCGGATCTCCTCGGCGGTGATTCCCTGCACGCGCTCACTCATCGGTGGTCTGCTCCGGTTCGGGCTCGACCAACTGGAACCAGAAGAAGCCGCGCGGGCCGAGCGTCAGCAGGTAGGGCAACTCGCCGATCCGGGGAAAGCGCGAGTGACCGAAGAGCTCGACTGGATATCGCCCCTCGTACGCGCTGAGGTCGAGCTCCACGGCCTGGGCGGTGCGGGCGACGTTGTGCACGCACAGCACGACGTCGTCCTCGAACGTGCGGATGTGGGCGAAGATCCGCGGGTTGGACGGCTCGATCGGCTCATAGGTGCCGAAGCCGAACACCGGGTGCTCCTTGCGCAGCGCGATGAAGCGGTGCAGCCACCTGAGCAGGCTGGTTGCGGTTCTCAGTTGCGCCTCGACGTTCACGGCCTGGAAGCCGTACACCGGGTCCATCAGCGGCGGCGCGTAGAGCTGGGCGAAGTCGGCCCGGCTGAAGCCGCCGTTGCGATCGCCCGTCCACTGCATCGGGGTCCTGACGCCGTCGCGGTCGCCGAGGAACACGTTGTCGCCCATGGCGATCTCATCGCCGTAGTAGAGGACCGGCGAGCCCGGGAGCGAGAACAGGATCGCGTGCATGAGCTCGATCTCGTCGCGGCCGTTGTCGAGCAGCGGGGCCAGGCGCCGGCGGATCCCCAGGTTCAGCTTCATGCGCGGATCCTTGGCGTACTCGGCGTACATGTAGTCGCGTTCCTCGTCGGTCACCATCTCGAGCGTCAGCTCGTCGTGGTTGCGCAGGAACAGGCCCCACTGGCAGCTGTCCGGGATGGTCGGGGTTTGCTCGAGGATCTCGTAGATGGGCACCGCCTCCTCCCGGCGGATGGCCATGAACATGCGCGGCATGACCGGGAAATGGAACGCCATGTGGCACTCGTCGCCGTTCCCAAAGTACTCGACGACGTCGGCCGGCCACTGGTTGGCCTCGGCCAGCAGCACCCGGTCCGGGTAGTTCTCGTCGACCTCCTTGCGCACCCGCTTGAGGTAGGCGTGGGTCTCGGACAGGTTCTCGCAGATCGTGCCCTGGCGCTCGTACAGGTAGGGGACGGCGTCGAGGCGGAAGCCGTCCAGGCCGAGGTCGAGCCAGAAGCGCAGCACCTCGAGCATGGCGGCCTGGACCTCGGGGTTGTCGTAGTTCAGATCGGGCTGGTGGGAGAAGAAGCGATGCCAGTAGTAGGCGCCGGCCACCGGGTCCCAGGTCCAGTTGGACGCCTCGGTGTCGATGAAGATGATCCGGGCGTCCTGGTACTTCTCGACCGTGTCCGACCACACGTACCAGTCGCGCTTGGGGTTGTCGGGGCTGGAGCGCGACTCCTGGAACCACTGGTGGTCTGACGAGGTGTGGTTCATCACGAGGTCGGCGATCACCCGGATGCGGCGGGCGTGCGCGGCGTCGATCAGCTCGTGCACGTCGTCGACGTTCCCGTAGTCCGGGTGCACCGAGGTGAAGTCAGCGATGTCGTAGCCGCCGTCTCGCAGGGGGCTTCGGTAGAACGGGAGCAGCCAGATGCAGTCGACCCCCAGCCACTGGAGGTAGTCGAGCTTCTCGGTCAGGCCGCGGAAGTCGCCCGAGCCGTCGCCGTTGGCGTCGAAGAAGCCGCGGATGTGGATCTCGTAGAACACCGCGCGCTTGAACCACAGCGGCTCGTGCTCGAACCACTGCATGGTCTGGGCCTGGGCCTGCGGTGTGCCGTCGGCTTGGGTAGTCGCAGCCTGGGTCCTCCGCGTCTCGGCCGCGATCAGGTGTGTGAGGGTCGGTGGGCCGACGCTCATGAGCGCGCTGTCCGGGGCATCACATCTCGACGCGGACCACGTGCGCCTGACGCACGCCGGGCTCGAGCCGCACGTAGTTGCGCCCGATCCGCCAC
>DATFDC010000469.1:0-2059 GCA_035252415.1 Solirubrobacteraceae bacterium | reverse complement strand
GCGCGCCGGCGGCGGCCGCTCGCTCGGCGGTCGCATCTGAGGAGCCGTCGACGACGACGATCACCTCGGTCGCAAGCCCGGCGGCCTCGCGCGGAATCTCGCCGATCACCTCGGCGACCGTCGGCTCTTCGTTATAGGCGGGGCTCACGATCGCAAGCGGGGCTCCGAGGCCCGGAGGGTTGGCCGCCAGGAACGCGGAGACCGGATCGCGTTCGGCCGGCTCGAGCTCTGTGATCAGAGCATCGAGCGATTTCTCGGAGCCTGTCTTGACCTTCATCGTGCACCTCCAACTGCGCCCGGCACGCCGCCTGGCGCGCCGACCGCGCCGAGACCTGAAAGCACCGCGTCCATGTCCACCGACGACCATTCCTCCCACACGCCGACGAGCCCCTCCTCGAACGAGAACTTAGGCGACCAGCCGCCGGCACGCGCGCGGCCGTTGTCGACGATCACCGCCGGCATCTCGCCCGCTCGCGCGGGCCCGTGCTGAACCTGGATATCCGCGCCGGTCACCCGGCGGACCGCATCGATCACCTCGAGCACGGACAGCGATCGACCGGACCCGATGACGGTTGGGCCGCTCCATGATTCCTCGGTCAGGCCCAGCTGCATGGCAGCGGTCACGTCGGCCGCATGCACGTAGTCTCTGACCTGCCGTCCGTCGCCGTAGATCTCAAACGTCTGCTCGAGCCGGATCGAGCGCATCAGGCGCGCGACGATGCTGTCCTTGGCCTGCATCCCCGGCCCGTACACGTTCGTCAGCCGCAGGGCGACGCAGCGCACGCCATAGGAGGCGGTGTACGCCGACATCAGCATCTCGGCGGACGCCTTCGTCGAGCCATACGGCGTCAGTGGGCGCAGCAGGTCGGCCTCCGAGATCGCCGATCCCTGCATCGGGCCGACCACGGCGTTGGTGGAAGCGAACACGAGCGCGGTGACACCCGCCGCGCGCCCCGCCTCGAGCAGCTCGGCCGTTGCCGCCACGTTGGTCCTGAAGGTGAGCTCCGGGTGCTCGAGCGAGCGGAGCACCGAGGTCACCGCTGCGAGATGGGCGATCCCGTCGAAGCCACCGTCCAGCGCAGCGTCGAGCACGTCGCGCTCGGCGATGTCACCGATCACGATCTCGACATCGGGATCCGGGTGGGGCTGAAGGTCGACCACGCGCACATGGGCGCCGGCACCGAGCAGATCGGCCACGACGTGACGCCCGATGAAGCCCGAGCCGCCGGTGACGAGGATCCGGCGGCCGGACAGCTTGCCCGCGCTCACGTCTTGGCGAGCTCGCTCGCCGTGCGCGGCAGCTCGCTGCGGGTTTCTCGCCAGCTGACGGTCGGCATGATCGCCGCCAGGTCGACTCGATCTCGGTAGCGGTCGACTAGGTCGAACAGGTGGTCAATCAACGTCGTCGAGAGGAGCGTCGGCTTCAGCCCAAGGTTCACCAACGCAGTGTGGATGACCTTGTAGTAGTGGTCGTAGGCCTCGACCCGCGGATTCTCCACGTGCTCGATCGTCACGCCGCCGCCGTTTGATCCCGACCACTTCGGATACTCCTCGGAGATCGTGTCGGCGATCTGGCGGATCGACATCGATTCGGTCATCTGGTTGAACACCCTGAATTCGCCTCGGTCGGCAGGATTCTCGGCCGCGATCCGGATGCACTCCACCGTGTCGACGAGGTTGATCAGCCCGCGCGTCTGTGACCCATTGCCGTAGACGGTCAGCGGGTGCCCGAGCACCGCCTGGATCACCATCCGGTTGAGCACCGTGCCGAACACGCCGTCGTAGTCAAAGCGCGTCGCCAGCCGAGGGTCGAGCTTGGTCTGGTCGGTGTCAGCTCCGTAGACGACGCCCTGGTTGAGGTCGGTCGCCCGCATCCCCCAGATCCGGCAGCCAAACTCGATGTTCGTCGAGTCGTGCACCTTCGAGCAGTGATAGAAGGAGCCGGGTCGCTTCGGGTAGAGCATCCGATCGCGGCGGCCCTTGTGCTCGATATCGATCCAGCCCTCCTCGATGTCGATGTTCGGCGTTCCGTATTCGCCCATCGTGCCGAGCTTGACGA
>DATFDC010000468.1:0-2763 GCA_035252415.1 Solirubrobacteraceae bacterium | reverse complement strand
GGTCCCGCCGGACACCGGCATCGTCCACCAGGTCAACATCGAGTACCTCGCCCGCGTCGTCTTCCACAACGAGAAGACGGGCCAGGCGTACCCCGACACGCTCGTCGGCACCGACTCCCACACGACGATGGTCAACGGCCTCGGCGTCCTCGGGTGGGGTGTCGGCGGGATCGAGGCCGAGGCGTCGATGCTCGGGCAGCCGATGTCGATGCTGATCCCGCAGGTACTCGGCTTCAAGCTTTCCGGCTCGCTGCAGGAGGGCGCCACGGCCACCGACCTGGTGCTGACCGTCACCGAGATGCTCCGCGCCCGCGGCGTGGTCGGGAAGTTCGTCGAGTTCTACGGCGAGGGCCTCGCCCGGCTGCCGCTGGCCGACCGGGCCACGATTGGCAACATGTCGCCGGAGTTCGGCTCGACCTGCGCGATCTTCCCGATCGACGCCGAGACGCTGCGGTATCTGGAGTTCTCGGGCCGGCCGCGCGAGCTGATCGAGCTGGTCGAGGCGTACGCCCGCGAGCAGGGGCTGTGGCACGACGCGGGATCCGAGGAGCCCACGTTCACCGACAGGCTCGAGCTCGACCTGGGGACCGTCGTGCCGAGCATCGCCGGACCCAAGCGTCCCCAGGACCGGGTATCGCTGACCGAGTCCAAACCGGCCTTCCGGATGGCGCTCGAGGGCTACCTGCCCGAGGAGGACCGCGAGGACGAGGCGGTGGCCGAGAGCTTCCCGGCCTCAGATCCCGTGGCCACGCACGTGCCGAACGGCGTCGGCCACGAGCCGGCCGGCGGCACCGGGGGCGCCCAGGTGGCGGACCGTCCGACCACGCGGGCGTCGGTGACGCTCGAGGACGGGACCGAGACCTCGCTGGACCACGGCCACGTGGTGATCGCCGCGATCACATCGTGCACGAATACCTCCAACCCGTCGGTGATGCTGGGTGCGGGGATTCTCGCCCGCAACGCGGTTCTGAAGGGGCTCACCGTGAAGCCGTGGGTCAAGACGTCCTTGGCCCCGGGCTCGAAGGTGGTCACCGAGTACCTCGAGCGGGCCGGGCTGACCGAGTACCTCGACGAGCTCGGCTTCAACCTGGTCGGCTACGGCTGCACCACGTGCATCGGCAACAGCGGTCCGCTCCCGCCGGAGATCTCGGCCTCCGTCCAGGACAACGACCTGGCCGTGGTGTCGGTCCTGTCGGGCAATCGCAACTTCGAGGGGCGGATCAACCCCGACGTGAAGATGAACTACCTGGCCTCGCCGCCGCTGTGCGTGGCCTACGCGATCGCCGGGACGATGGACATCGACCTCTACGACCAGCCGCTGGGCGAGGATCGCCACGGGCAGCCGGTGTTTCTCAAGGACATCTGGCCTGATGCGGCCGAGGTCGCTCGCACGGTCGAGGAAGCGGTCCAGTCGGACATGTTCCACAAGAGCTACGGAGAGGTGTTCGACGGCGATGAGCGCTGGAACTCGCTGGAGGTGCCGACCGGAGAGCAGTTCGAGTGGGATCCGCGCTCTACGTACGTTCGCCGTCCGCCGTTCTTCGAGGAGATGCCGCGTGAGCCGGTGCCGCCGGAGGACATCGAGCGGGCACGCGTGCTGGCCGTGCTCGGCGACAGCGTGACCACCGACCATATCTCTCCGGCGGGGTCGATCAAGCGCACCGGCCCGGCGGCGGCGTATTTGAACGAGAACCATGTCGAGTCGCGGGACTTCAACTCCTACGGATCGCGCCGCGGCAACCACGAGGTGATGATGCGCGGCACGTTCGCCAACATCCGCCTGCGGAATCTGCTGGCGCCCGGAACCGAAGGCGGCGTCACGGTGTATCTGGGGGCCGATGGGACCGACGAAGAGATGTCGATCTATGACGCGGCCATGAAGTACGTGGAGGCCGACATCCCTCTGATCGTGCTCGCCGGCAAGGAGTACGGCTCGGGCTCCTCACGCGACTGGGCGGCCAAGGGGACGAAGCTCCTGGGCGTCCGGGCGGTGATCGCCGAGAGCTTCGAGCGCATCCACCGCTCGAATCTGGTCGGAATGGGCGTGCTGCCGCTTCAGTTCGCCCCCGGCGAGTCGGTCTCGTCGCTGGGGCTCACCGGGCAGGAGGTGTTCACGATCCCCGGGATTGCCGGCGCGGATCCGATTCCCCGGGAGTTGACGGTTAGCGCCGACGACAAGGAGTTCCGCGTGATCGTCCGGATCGACACCCCCAAGGAGCAGCAGTACTACCGCCACGGCGGCATCCTCCAGTACGTCTTGAGGTCGCTACTCCGCTAGCTCTTTGGCGCTCCACTCCCGTATATGTCATGTGGAGCGCCAAAGTTCTGGCGTTTGCAGGCTGTTTCCGTGGGTAGACAGCGCTTACGATGGGCGCCTTGGTACATCTGGCCCAGTGGATCGCCTGGCAGCTCGGCGATCACCGCGCCTCGCCGACGCGCCCGCCGGCCCGCATCACGTTGTTCTCGGCTGACGACTAGGCAGCCGGGCGGAGCGCTTCGAGCTCGTCCGACTCGGCGAGCTCGGCCAGCGCCTTGCGCTCGAGCTTGCGCACCGCGTCGGAGGAGATGCCGAGCTGCCGGCCGGCCTCCCGGAGCGGCGTCGGCTCATCGCCGGCGATCCCGTAGCGCAGCATGACCACATTGCGCTCGGCCTCCGGGAGCCGCTGCAAGGCTCTGTGCAGAGCGGCGTCGCGGGCGGCCATCTCAACCTCTTCATCCGGAGCGATCGCGTCCGAGGCCAGCAGCGCGCCGAGCGTGGTCTCC
>DATFDC010000467.1:0-7972 GCA_035252415.1 Solirubrobacteraceae bacterium | reverse complement strand
GAGGCTCGCGCCGCGCGCCCGAGGTCGAGAAGGCCGGGCTGCGTGCGGCACTCGCCTGGCTTCTCTTCCCGCCGTTGTTGATCACGGTGTCCACGGGAACCACCGATCCGGCGCTCGCGGCGATGCTGGCGATCGCTGTGCTGCTCTGGCGCCGCCCGGTGCTCTGCAGCGGGATGCTGGCGGTGGCCGGCTGGTTCAAGTTCGCGCCGTTCGTGCTGGTGCCGGTGGCGCTCGCACCATTACGTGGCCGGCGCCTGGCCGGCGCGCTCGCGGCGATCGCGCTGGTGTCCCTGCCGCTGCTCGGCCTGCTGGTCGCGCTCGGTGGCGTGCGCGGGCCCGCTGCCATGTTGCACTCGGTGTCCTACCAGTTCACCCGCGGCTCGATGCAGTCGGTCTGGGGCGCCCTGGGTATCGCCGGTGCGCAGCCGTTCGGCCAGGCCTGTGTGCTGGGCCTGATCGCGGCTTCGGTCGTCTGGCTGCGCCAGCAGCCGCACCGGGCCTGCGATCGCCGGCGAATGGGCGCGCTCAGCGCCGCGATCCTGATCGGTCTGCAGCTCTCGGCGGACTACTGGGCCTTCCTGTACCTGGCCTGGGTGATGCCGCTGATCGGCTCCTCGGTGCTCGCGGGACCTGCGCCGGCCGAGGCAGTCAGCGAGTCGGCTGCGATTGCTTCCGGCCGGCTTGAAGCGGTCGGGGCGCTCGCCCGGTGAGCGTCACCGCATCGCCCCGGGCCCGTCTCGCGGGACTCGATGGCCTGCGCGCACTCGCCGCGATCGCGGTGCTCACCTACCACGTCGCGGAGTGGAGCGGGTTCTCCTTCGCCGGTCCGTTCGCCTCGGTGCTGTGGGAGCTCAAGGGCGGGGTTGCCGTGTTCTTCGTGATCTCCGGGACCGTGCTCTATCTCCCGTACGCCCGCGCGATCCGCGATCAGGACGCGCTGCCCGACTGGCGCCGATATGCGCGGCGGCGCGTCGTGCGGATCGTCCCGGCTTACTGGCTCGCGCTGACGGCCTGCGCCCTCGGCCCCTTCTCCGCCGGGGTGCTCGGTCCGGGCCTGTGGCGCTACTACGGCCTGTCGCAGATCTACAGCTCGGACACGTTGCTGCGTGGCCTGGGTGGTGCCTGGAGCCTGTGCGTGGAGGTGAGCTTCTATGCGGTGCTCCCCGTGCTCGCGCTCATCGCGGCTTGCCTGGCTCGCCGGGCGGGGCCACGCTTGGCACCGCGCGCGCAGGTCGTGCTTGTCGGGGCCATGGCTGTGGTTTCGATCGCATTGCGCTGGATCGTCGCGGGCTCGTTGATCGCGCCCGCGCAAGGTCATGGCCTGAGCCTCACAGTCGCCCTTCCGGGCTTTCTCGACTGGTTTGCGATCGGCATGGGCCTCGCCGTGTTCGCTGCCCAGTGCGAGGCGGGGCGAGCGTGCTGCCGCCCGCTCGCGGCGCTCTCGTGCCGGCCCGGCGCGTGCGTCGTGCTGGGCTTGCTTGCCTTCATCGCGGGCGTCCCCGCGCAGCAGGCCGACATGTTCCTGCCCTGGTACGGCCTGTTGACGCACCTGGCGCTCGGTGTCGGCTCGGCGTTCCTGGTGCTGGCCGCGATCGGGCCGCCGCGGACACGGCAATCGAGATCGTGGGCGCCGCGGCTGAACGGCCGCTCGCTCACCTGGCTGGGCACGATCTCCTACGGGATCTATCTGTGGAACCGACTCGTGCTTCAACTGATCCATCGCCAGCCAGAGCCGCGCGGTCTGCTCGGCACGATTGTCATCTGGCTGATCGTCATGGGCGCCACGATCGCCCTTGCTGCGGTGAGTTGGTACCTGGTCGAGCGTCCCCTTCAGCGGGCGCTTCGGGCGAGTGAGAACAGGGTCCGCGGGGGTGGACGCAGCCCGATTTTGGACGCAGGCGTCCAGTCGGTCACGGAACGGCTCAACTCACCGGGGGTAGCGGTCGATCACTTGGCCTGAGCCACTATGGGGTACGCCAAGGGAAAAGCCATCGTCGGCCTCGACATCGAGCCCGGCTACGTCGCCGCCGTCGAGACCCGCCCGGGTCACGTGACGGTCGAGCGCGCCGCGAGCGCACAGCTGCCCACCGGCATCGTCCGTGACGGCGAGGTGGTTGACGTGGAGACGCTGGCCAGCTCCCTGCGCGATCTGTTCGCCGCGCACAAGCTCTCAAAGCGGGTCCGCCTCGGTGTGGCCAACCAGCGCATCGTGATGCGCACCCTGGACCTTCCGCCGCTCAAGGGCGCCAAGGAGATCAGCTCCGCGATCCGCTTCCAGGCCCCCGACCACATTCCGATGCCCCTCGAGCAGGCCGTGCTCGAGCACCACTCGCTCGGAATCGTCGAGACGCCTGAGGGCCCGCGCACCCGCGTGGTGGTCGTGGCCGCCCGCCGCGACATGATCGAGCGCCTGCTCGACGCGACCCGCAAGGCGGGGCTGCGCCCGGTTGGCGTCGACCTCTCGGCGTTCGCGATGATCCGCGCCCTCTACCGGCCCGAGCTGACCGGCGCCACGCTCTACACCAGCGTCGGCGGCCTCACCAATCTGGCCGTGGCGATCGACCAGACTTGCGCCTTCACTCGCGTCGCCGGCCAGGGGATCGAGTCGATCGCCGGCGATCTCGCCGAGCGTCGTGCCCTGACCCTGGAGCACGCCCACGGCTGGCTCCGCCACGTCGGGCTGCTGACGCCGGTGGACGACATCGAGGGCGATGCCGACATCGTGCTCGAGGCGCGCGAGGTGCTCAACGACGGCGTCCGTCGGATCGCCGACGAGGTTCGCAACTCTCTCGACTTCCTGGCCATGACCGACGCCTCGGCTGTGGTCGAGCGCGTCGTGCTGACCGGCCCCGCCGTGGCCATTCCCGGCTTCCCCGAGCGGCTCGGCGAGCAGGTTGGCCTGCCGCTCGAGGTCGGGGTCGTCCAGGAGAGCCATCCCGGCGGATTCGGAGGCATCGACGCCGGACGCCTCGCCGTGGCCGCCGGTCTGACCGTGGAGGAGATCCCGGCATGAGGGCCGTCAACCTGATCCCGGCGGACTCGCGTGGCGGCTCCGGCAGCCGTGGCCCGTCGACCGGCATGCAGATTCCGGTGTACGTGCTGCTCGGGTTCCTGGCCGCCGCGGTCGCCCTGGTCACGGTCTACGTACTGACCAACAACTCGATTTCGTCGCGCACCGCGAAGCTCAACAACCTGAAGACCGAGGTCACTCAGGAGCAGGCCGCGGTCGCTCGCCTGGGTGAGTTCACGAAGTTTGCCTCGCTTGCCCAGACACGGATCAGCACCGTCCAGTCGATCGCGGCCGCGCGGTTCGACTGGCACACCGCGCTGTCGGAGCTGTCCAAGGTCGTGCCGGCCAACACCACGCTCCAGTCGGTCGTCGGCTCGGTCGTCCCGGGCGCTACTTCCGGAGGCTCCGGCTCGGCGGGCACCGGCGGGATCAGGAGCGCCATCACCGCTCCCGCGTTCGAGCTGAGCGGGTGCACGCGCTCGCAGGATGACGTGGCGAAGCTGATGTCGCAGCTGCGACTGATCAATGGCGTCACTCGGGTGACGATCAGTGACTCTCAGCTGTCGAACAGCACCTCGGCGTCGACGAGCGGCGCCGGCTCGCAGGGCTGCGGAGCCAACACTCCGACCTTCGACCTGGTCGTGTTCTTCCAGCCTGTGGCTAACGCCGGACCGTCCGGCGTGACCGCGGTCGCGGGGACCACGCCGACCACGACCAGCGGAACTACCACCACCCCCACCGGAGGCACCCAGTGACCGCCCGAGATCGCATCGTGATCATGGTCGTGCTCGCCGTGGGCGCAGTGGTCGCCGGCTGGATGCTGGTGGTCTCGCCCAAGCGCGACCAGGCCGCCACGCTCAGCACGCAGATCAGCGCTCAGCAGAGCCAGCTCGACACGGCCCGCAGCCAGCTGGCGGCGGGGGAGAGCGCGCGCAAGGCTTTTGCCGGCCAGTACGCTGAGCTGGCCAAGCTCGGCGAGGCTGTTCCGCCGGACGATGACGTCCCGTCGCTGATCTACCAGGTCCAGAACGCGGCGCACGGCGCCAAGGTGAGCTTCCGTGGCCTGCAGCTGACGAACGGCGGCGGCGGCTCGAGCCCGAGCTCCAGCTCGAGCTCCAGCAGCACCCCGGGAAACGGCTCCGCAGCAACTGCGGCCCCGCAGCTCCCGCCGGGTGCGGCGGTCGGTGCGGCCGGGCTCCCCACCGAGCAGTTCACCTTCACCTTGGCCGGCAACTTCTCTCACCTTGCCGACTTCTTCAACCGTCTGCAGAGCTTCGTCACGACCCGCGGTAGCACCCTGCTGGTCAGCGGACGCCTCATGACCATCAACGCAATCAACCTGGCTCCGGCCTCCGCCGGGTTCCCCCAGATCACGGCCAACATCTCCGCGACGACC
Source organism: Solirubrobacteraceae bacterium (assembly GCA_035252415.1). Lineage (GTDB taxonomy): Bacteria > Actinomycetota > Thermoleophilia > Solirubrobacterales > Solirubrobacteraceae > Palsa-465. The sequence continues at coordinate 3,566 of DATFDC010000467.1, read as the reverse complement.
TACATCGTCCCGGCTGACCAGGGCGCGTTCGGCGGAGCCACTCCGGCTGGGCCGGCCCCCTCTCCGCAGGCATCCACGTCCCCGTCCTCGTCCGGCGCGCCCGCCGCCGCCATCACCTCACCGATCCGATGAGCTTCCTGTCCAACATGATCAAAGAGCTGCGCGAGCGCAAGCTGTGGCCGATCGCCATCGTGCTGATCGTCGCCCTGGTCGCCGTGCCGCTGCTGCTCTCCAAGAAGGCCCCCACCAACCTGGTCACCCAGCCGACCGGCGGTCTGCCGTACTCGACCGGAACCGCGCTTCCCGCGATCTCGGTCGAGACCAAGCAGTCTGACTCGAAGCTGGCTGGGCGCGGGCGCGATCCGTTCACCCCGCAGGGGGGAACAACCACGACGACCGCGACCACGACCACGACTGCTTCCACCGTGGCCACCACGCCCAGCTCCGGTGCGAGCGGCGCCACCGGGTCCACCGGCTCCTCGACCGTGTCAAGCGGCGGTGGGTCGACGACCAGCTCCCCCGTCACGACTTCCCCGGTCACCACGCCGGCCCCGACCACCACTCCGACCACGCCGACCAAGCCGGCGCCCCCCGCGCCGAAAGGTCTGACCGCCAAGCAGAGCTACCAGGTCTCGCTGGCGATCACCACCTCGGGCGGTGGACTGAACACGATTGATCCGCTCGAGCGCCTGAGCGTCCTGCCCAGCCCGCAGCAGCCGCTGCTGGTCGAGCTTGGCGTGCTCCAGGGCGGCAAGCAGGTGCTGTTCGCCGTCGAGCCCGGCGCGGCCGTCGGCGGCGCCGGTACCTGCACCCCCGGCCCCATCGACTGCGAGATTCTCTCGCTGGCGCCGGGTCAGAGGGAGGGTGTCTCGAAGCAGACCCCGACCGGCACGACCCCGGTGGCGCTGTTCTCGGTCAACTCGATCAGCGCGGCCAACCACCCGACCGTCGCTGCGGCTGACGCCGCTCGTCGCACGGCCTCGGAGGCCGGGCGTCAGCTGCTCGCCAACACCCCGCTCAGCGCGGTTTCCCTGTTCCAGTACGACCCGAGCGTCGGCGCCGTCGTCGACCTGCGCAATCTGACTGTTGGAGGTTGATCAAGATGCGCCGTTATTCGCTCAAAGCAAATCGATTGTTCCTGTTCATCGCCACGACGCTCGTCGCGTCGCTGGGCGTCGCCACGACCGCCGCGCAGGCGATTGTGGTCAACGACAACGGGACCGAGGCCGGCGTATCGATCGTGCCGAGCTCGCGGACGGATTCCCTGCCGGCCGGGGTTTCGGCGGTGACGTCCGGTAGTTCATGCAACGATCCGTGGCTCACCTCCGACCTGGGTGGTCCGGCACTGCCCAACGAGGCGCTGTGCTACCGCGGCGGCGCCGTGATGCACAAGAACGAGACGTTTGCGCTGACTTGGGACCAGTCGCGCGCCTACTGGTCGCAGACGCGGGGCTACGTCGAGCAGTTCCTGCGCGATGTCGCCGACTCCACCGGGTCGCTCGGCTCTCCGTACGCGGTGACCTCGCAGTACAACGACGCCGGCGGGCGGGCACAGAACGCCTCGGTGTTCGGCGGCGGCTGCATCGACTACGGCGTCACCGGTAACTCTTCGTGCACCTTCGGCGGCGTGAGTGGAGCCGGGCACGACTTCCCGGCCAGCGCCTGCCCGGTGACCGGTGACTCGTTCGTCACCCCGAGCGCGGTGGTCATGAACACCGCCTGCTTGACCGACGCTCAGCTCCAGAACGAGGTGTCGACGATGGTCTCTCAGACCGGGATCCTGGGCCGGACGCAGCCGGGTTACACCCCGCTGGTGACCCTCCTGGTGCCGCCGACGGTCAAAACGTGCCTGGATGCGAGCGGGGCATTCTGCTCTGTGAACGGCGAGCTCGCGCCCCCGCCGCCGGTCGTCAGCGCGGCGAACACGGCCGCGGGCAAGATTCCGGCCGGCACCTACCACGTCGAGGTCACATATGACCTGTCGGGTAGCGAGTCCGCGCCGAGCTCCTCGCAGACCGTCACGACTTCCGACGCCAACTCGCAGAACTCGCAGATCACGATCAGCGCGCCTCCGGTCGCCCCCGGCGAGACTGGCTGGAACGCGTACGTCACCGGGTCGAACGGCCTGCACTACACGCTCCAGAACGGCAGTCCCACGGCGAACACCACCGACCTCCTGTTGACGCAGCTGAGCGGCAGTGGGGCCACCCCGCCGGACGAAATGGCGTACTGCTCGTACCACTCGCAGGTCAACGTCGGCGGCACGGAAGTGGCGTACGTCGTGCAGCCGTGGTCGGCGGGAACCGCGTGCGACGAGCCTGATGCTCCCAAGATCCCCGACAACCCGTCGCCGCTGGAGATGGCCGTGGGCGTCGGTCAGCGGCTGGTCAGCCCGCTCAGCCAGGCGGAGCTCGCCGCGATCGTCAACCCGGGCCTCAACGGTTGGGCCGGCCGCGATGGCACCGAAATCGAAGACAACGAGGGCTGCATCCCACTCGGCAATCAGCTCGACAAGGTCACCCTGGGCAGCAACTCGTACTACCTCCAGCGCGAATCGAACAACGCCGCAATGCTCGAATTCGATCCGGTTACGTACTTCGGCTGCGCCCCGGTGGTGGACCTGGCGCCGTCCTTCGTCGCGCCGAGCGCGATCAACCAGGGCGACGTGGTGCAGTTCGACGGTTCGGCCACTGACTCCACGCTAATCGTCCCGAACCAGGGCTACGCCTGGAACTTCGGCGACGGCACAACCGCCACCGGCCCGAGCATCGTCCACACCTACGGCAAGGCCGGCGAGTACAAGGTGACACTCACGGTGACCGACCGCGGCGGCAACGTCAACAGCCTTACCCAGACGATCCAGGTGCTCGGACCCGACGGTCAGCCGGCCCCGGCGACTCCGACCACGCCCGCGCCGACCCCGCCGGCCACCGGCGGTGGTCCGGGTGGGTCAACGTCCGGGCCCGCGCTGAACGTGCACCTGCAGATGCTGCCGCAGAGCCTGAAGTCCGTGCTCAGCAAGGGCATCGCCGTGCGGGTCACCTCCAACCGGGCCGCCAACGGCATCGCCACCGTGTGGATCACCCGCGCGGCGGCGAAGAAGGCGCACATCAAGACGGGTAAGGCGCGAGTGATCCGGATCGGTATCGGTACGGTCTCCTCGATCAAGGACGGCAGGGTGACGCTCCGGCTGCACCTGTCGCGCGCCACCGCCAAGAAGCTGCGCCACCTCAGGCACGTGAGCCTGACGGTCCGCCTCTCGCTGGTCTCCGCGGGCAACCACCGCATCTCGATCGTCGCAGCCGGTCGCTACTAGGCACCGCCGCTTCCTTCACACGCGACCCCGGTTGGGCCCTCGATTGGGCTCACCGGGGTCGCGTTTTTTGTGCCGGCGCGGGGTTACCCCAAGCCGAGTTTCCTGACATTCGCCGCCGCGCGCGTGGTGAATGCGGATTCGCTGAAAGCGCCGGGATAAACCGGCATGGAGAAGGAGATGAGAGAGCTCTACGTCGAGGATCTAGCGAAATCGCGATGGCCCCGAGCCGTGCGTTGGCGTTCTGTGAGGG
>DATFDC010000466.1:0-5711 GCA_035252415.1 Solirubrobacteraceae bacterium | reverse complement strand
CGAGACGAATTGTAGGCCGGTGCTCGCGATCTCTCCGAGCGTCTGCAGCGTCACGCCGCCGCTTGCCTCGAGCTCGGCGCGGCCCGCCACATGGGCGACCGCGGCGCGTAACTCCTCTACGTTCATGTTGTCGAGCAGGATCCACGGCGCCCCGGCGGCGAGCGCCTCGTCGACCTCGGCGAGCGTGCGGCACTCGACCTCCAGCGGCAGATCCGGCGCCGCGGAGCGGGCTCGCCGCACGGCCTCCCCCACGCCCCCGGCCAGCGCGGCGTGGTTCTCCTTGATCAGGATCGCGTCGTACAGCCCGGCCCGGTGGTTGGTCGCGCCACCCGCCGCGACCGCCGCCTTCTCGAGCGTTCGCAGTCCGGGCGTGGTCTTGCGGGTGTCGAGGATCGTCGCGCCGGTCCCGGAAACCTCACGCACGCACCGCGCGGCCATCGTGGCCACGCCCGAGAGGCGCTGGAGGAAATTCAAGGCCGTGCGCTCGCCGGTCAGGATCGCCCGGGCCGAGCCCTCCAGCTGCAAGACCGGACCGCCATCCTCGCGCCACTCACCCTCGGAAACCAGGCGCTCGACGGCCATCGACGGATCCAGGATGCCGAACACCTCCACCGCCACGTCGAGCCCGTAGATGACGCCCGGCGCCTTCTGGGTGATCAGCGCGCGCGCCCTCGCGTCCTCGGGGACGGTGGCAGCAGTCGTGACGTCGCCGTCGCCGACATCCTCGGCCAGCGCGCGCGCCACGATCTCGGAGATCGTCGTATCGGGCACTGGGTTACTCGATCAGCACGCGCACGGTCCGGAAGGACGGGTCCGCAGCCCCGTGCAGCCGCGCGCCCTCCGAGGTCAGCTCGCGCAGGTAGGCCACGACTTCGTCGGTGATCCGTTCGCCGGGCAGCAGCGACGGCACGCCCGGCGGGTACCCGGCGATCGACTCGCACGAGATTCTTCCGGTGGCGTCGCCGACCGGGACGGTCTCGCCACGCCCCAGGAAGGCGTCGCGCGGAGAGACCACCGTCTCGTGCGACAGCGCCGCCGGGGGCCGGCTGATCGCATGCCGGGTCCCGGGGCGGGCGATCTGCCGGACGGTCTCCGCGAAGTCGTGGGCGAGACGCTCGAGCGCCTCGACCGGCTGGCCGATGCCCAGTACCAACACCAGCGTGGCATGCGTCGCGAGCTCGACATAGATGTCGTAGGCGGCGCGCAGCGCGGCGGCCACCTCATAGCCGGTGCAGCCGGTGCCGCGGACGTCGATCACGATCCGGAGCGGATCCCAGCCGGCGATCCCGGGCCGGCCTACGAAGTCCTCGCCGAGCACCGCGCAGCCGGGTACCGAGTCGATCGCCTCCCGGGCCAGGGCGGAGGCCCGGATCGTGCGGTCGAGCAGCGCCTCGCCGTGCACGGCGAGCTGGCGCCGGGCGGCGTCGAGCGAGGCCATCAGCAGGGCACTGGGGCTGGTCGAGCGGATCAGCCGGACCGCCCTGGCCACCGCATTCGTGTCCACCCGGCCGGTTCCGGCGACCAGCAGCATGGCCGACTGGGTGAGGCTGCCGACGATCTTGTGGGTCGATGCGAGCATCGCGTCCGCGCCCATAGCGAGCGGAGAACGCGGCAGCAGCGCGTGGAAGCCGAAGTGCGAGCCCCACGCGCAGTCGACGATCAGCGCCGCGCCGGGGGCGTGGGCGATCTCGGCGCATCCCTCCACGTCGGCCGCCATCCCGTAGTAGGTGGGCGAGACGATGAACGCGGCTGGGGCATCAGGCGCGCGCTCGAACGCCTCGGCCAGCGCGTCGGGGGTCACGCCGTGGGCCATCCCCAGCTCGACGTCGTACTCGGGCGATACGAACCGTGCCGTGCCGCCGCTCAGCACCAGCCCATCGATCAGGCTGGCGTGCGAGTTGCGCTGGAGGACCACCCGGGTGTCCGGCGGCGCCAGGGCCAGGCACAGCGCGTGGTTGCCCTGGGTGGCGCCGTTGGTGAGAAACCATGCGCGGTCCGCGCCGTAGGCGTCGGCGGCCAGTTGCTCGGCGCGCTCGTATGGGGTGGGCGAAGGACCGACGTCGATCCCCTCGATGTCCTGGGGCACGTCGAGCAGCAGGGCGCGGTCACCGAGCGCGGTGCGCAACCCGGGGTCGGCCCCGTCGCCGCCCTTGTGGCCGGGTACGTGGAAGCGCAGCGAGCCCCGGAACCCGTAGGCCGTGATCGCTTCCAGGTAGGGCGCGGTCGGCTGGGCCGCCGGCTCGCGGGCTACGACCTGGTCCGCCGCCCCGAGTTCCGCGCCAGCGGAACTCGCAAGCGAATCCGCGGCAGCGGATTCGCCGGTCACTTGGCCGCTTTCAGCAAATACGAGCGCGCGAACCCGTCGAGATCGCCGTCCAGCACGCGGGCGGTGTCCCCCATCTCGTGGTCGGTGCGGTGGTCCTTGACCATCGAGTACGGGTGGAGCACATAGGAGCGGATCTGCGAGCCGAAGTTGACATCCTGGGCCTCGCCTTTCTCCTTGGCGATCTCCTCGCGACGCTTGCGCTCCTCGAGCTCGAGCAGCTTGGACCGGAGCATGGTCATCGCCTCGGCCTTGTTGGAGGACTGCGAGCGCTCGTTCTGGCACTGCACGACGATCCCGGTCGGCTTGTGGGTGATGCGCACCGCCGAGTCGGTCTTGTTCACGTGCTGGCCGCCGGCCCCGCTGGCCCGGTAGGTGTCGATCTGCAGATCGTCGTCTTCGATCTCGACCTCGCCGATGTCCTCGACCACCGGCGATACCTCCACCCCGGCGAAGCTGGTCTGGCGGCGATGGGCGGCATCGAACGGCGACAGGCGCACGAGCCGGTGGACGCCCTTCTCGGAGCCGAACAGACCGTAGGCGTTCTCGCCCTTGACCATGAACGTGGCGGACTTGATGCCGGCCTCCTCCCCGGGGGACGCCTCGAGCAGCTCGACGGCGAACCCGCGCCGCTCGGCCCAGCGCATCTCCATGCGCAGCAACATCTCCGCCCAGTCCTGGGCGTCGGTGCCGCCGGCGCCGGCGTTGACCGTGACCAGCGCGTCGCCGGTGTCGTAGGGACCCGAGAACAGGCGCTGCTCCTCGAGCTGCTCGAGGCGCTCCTGGACGCTGCTGATCTGCTCCTCGAGCTCGCCCGTCATCTCGGGGTCCTCCTCGGCGAGCTCGGCCAGCGGCTCGAGGTCATCCACGTCGCTTTCGAGCTCGCGGTACGTCGACAGGCGCCGACTCGCCCGCGCATGCTCGGCGCTGACCTGCGCCGCCCGCTCCTGATCCTCCCAGAACCCGGGAGCGCCCATCTCCTCTTCGAGCGCGCCGACGCGCCCGCTCAGTTCAGCGGGGTCAAAGGTAGTCCGCAAGCAGCTTGAGCTGCTCGCGGATCGCCGCGAGGCGCTGGGAGAGGGGCTCTGAGGGGGCGGTGGCCATCGCCAGTCAAGGTAGCAGCGGTGCTCGCTGGGTACATTGCCGGTATGGCAACCCTCACCGATTCTGAAGTGCAGAAGCTCCTGAGCGAGCCCAACTATGCGGTCGTCTCGACGTTCAACGCCGACGGCTCGATCCTCAGCACGATCGTCTGGATCAGCGCCGAGGACGGCACGGTCGCCGTGAACAGCGCCAAAGGACGGGTGTGGCCGACCAACCTCGAGCGCGACCCCCGCATCACCGCGCTCGTGTACGAGGCCGGGAACCCCTACAACTACGTAGAGATCCGCGGCCGCGTCAGCGCCACCACCGACGGCGCCGACGAGCACATCAACGCGCTGACCAAGAAGTACATAAACCAGGACGAGTACCCGTTCCGCCAGCCCGGCGAGCAGCGGATCAAGTTCGTCATCGAGCCGGACCACATCCGGCATCAGAAGCAGGGCTAGACCGGGGAAGTCACCGACGGTCGTGCCGCCGCGAGTGCCGGGCGGCACGGTCGCGTGCGTCGGTGCGCAGCTCGTTGCGGACCCGGTTCTTCTGCCGTCGCGCTTCCAACTCGCGCTCGATCTCGTCGAATTCGGGAGCAGGCCCGTAGAGCCGCCAGCCATTCTTGATCAGCGGGATCAGCGTCGCGAGCGCTACGAAGATCGGCCAGAAGAAGCCGTTCGCGCCCGATGCCGCCCAGATGGCCGTGCAGATCAAGAACGCGCCGGACCCCCCTCCGGCGTCCTGAAGCAGACGCCGCTGCAGATCGCGCCGGCGCTGCGCGATCTCAGCCTTCTGCTGAGCCCGCGTCGCCGGCAGCTTGGGCAGGTCGGCCAGCAGCGCGTTGATGTCGCCCACCGTGCGAGCGGCATAGGCCGCCTGGACCCGGTCGCTCAGCTCCTCGTCGGTCAGCCGGCCGGCCGCGAAGTGCTCGCGGATCTCCGCGGCGGCGCGGTCGCGCTGCTCGTCGGAGGCGCGCAGATTGACGTCGTCGGGCATCAGCCGCAATTTACCGGGGGCAGATCAGCGCATGATGCCAGTGTGACCGAGCGAGTACCGACCGGGCTGCGGCCACACGCAGATGCCGTGAGGCCCCGCTCCGACCGGGACCCGCGCGAGCAGTTTGCCGGTCCGGGTGTCGATCGCGTAGGCCTGGTCGTCGTAGCGGCCGGACAGCCAGAGCACGCGACCATCGGCCGACACGTTGCCCATGTCGGGACTCCCACCCGGGATCGGCCAGGTCTTCACGACCTTGCGCGTCTTGAAGCTGAGCACGGACACGGCGCCCTCCGACCGGTCTGAGACGTACAGGAAGCGGCCGTCGCGGCTCGGGTAGAGCCCGTGCGCGCCGGCGCCGGTCTTCACGAAGCCGATCACCTTGAAGCTCTGGGCGGAGACCACCCACACACCGCCATAGACCAGGTCGGCGACGTAGAACACGCTCCCGTCGGGGGACAGCTTCACGTCCTGCGGCGAGGCCTGAGGGTGCAGCGCGAAGGCCTTGATCACCCGCTCGCGCTGGACGTCGACCACGATCATCGAGCCGCCGAACTCGCAGGTCAGCAGCATGTAGCGCCCGTCCGCCGTGAAGTCGGCGTGGTTGACCCCGGGACACTGCGGCACCGGCAGCAGGTGGTGGAGCTTCATCGTGTTCGGATTCCGGAACGCCAGTGCTCGCATGCGCTCCTCCACCACCACCGCGTAGCGCCCATCCGGGGTGAAGTACATGTTGTACGGATCGGTCACCGGGATCGGACGACCAGGCACGCCGTTCATCGGATTGATCGGGGTCAGGCTGTTGCCGTCGTCGTTGGCCACGTACAGCGTGCGCAGGTTGTACGCCGGGATCACGTGCTGGGGGAGCGCTCCCACTGCGAACTGGCGGACGATCTTGTACGTGTGCGGGTCGATCTCGTCTACCGAGTTGCCCTCGCTGTTCGGCACGTAGACCAGCGGACGATCGTGGCGAACGACCGGAGAGAGGGCTCCCGCCGCGTCGGCCGCGTACACGTCGTGGGGGTCCGCGGCCCAGTTCGGCGTCTGCGGAAGGATCGCGACCTGCTTCGGGGTGGTGTTGACGGTCGGGGTGCTCGAGCGCTTCGCATGAGTACCGCAGGCAGCGACCGACAGCGCTCCCACGAGTAGCAGGGCGACCATTCTTGCGGCGCGGAGCTTCATGGCGTGCGCGGGCGCAGCAGGTACACCTGGCGGCTCAGCGTGCCGCTGGCCTCTCGGCCCCCGGCGACCATGACCGCGCCGGCGAGCGTCGCGGCGCCCACGTCGGAGAGCGCCACCGGCA
>DATFDC010000465.1:0-4095 GCA_035252415.1 Solirubrobacteraceae bacterium | reverse complement strand
CGAGTCAGCCGGTCGCGGCCAGCCATCCGAAGCCGGTCACGACGACCCATCCCGTCACGACGACCCATCCCGTGAGCGCGGCCAAGCCGGCGCCCAAGACGCCGGCGCCGGCCGCCCCGCCTCCGGCCGCGCCCGGTCACTACGTCAACCCCCTGGCCAACGCGAACCTGACCCCCGAGCGGATCGACCAGGGTGTCGACTATTCGGGCTCCGGCACGCTCGGCGCGCTCGGCAACGGCAAGGTGACCTACGTCGGGACGACTGGCACGGGCTGGCCCGGCGCGTTCATCGAGTACCAGCTGACCGACGGCGCCGACGCCGGCCGCTACGTGTTCTACGCCGAGAGCATCAGCCCGGCCCCGGGCCTGCATGTCGGCCAGACGGTACGGGCCGGACAGCCGATCGCCTCGATCCACGGCGGGATCGAGATCGGCTGGGGCTCAGGGGTCGGCAGCCAGCCGGCGGCTCAGGCCGACGGCCAGTGGTCGGGTGGCGATGACGCCAACAACAAGGCCACGGCCGATGGCAAGAGCTTCTCGGCTCTGGTCGCGCAGTTGGGCGGGCCCCCGGGGAAGGTCGAGGGCTAGGCCCGGGAGTAGGGCCGATGGTGAGCCTGGCCGAGGCTGTCGAGCGCAGCGGTCAGGGCAGCCTCGGTCTCGGACGCGACCGGCGGGGCCTCGGCGACGACCGGCGGGACCTCGGACGCGGCCGGCGAGGTGCCTGCGGGCTCTGACGGGGGTTCCTCGAATGCCGGCGGCTCCTCCACGGCGACGCTGACCGGCGGCTCGTCGACGTCGCTGAGCGGCTCCGGCTCGTCTGGGAGCGGCATGCCGCGCCAGAACGCCTTCAGACGGGCCCAGCGGCGCTTGCGGACCGATGGTGGGGGCTCGGGCTCGCTCAACGCCTCCGCCATTGTGGGTTCGGGCTCGGGCTCGCTGAGCGCCTCCGCCACGGTGGATTCGGGCTCCGGCGGGACCACCTCGACCTCGACTGGGGGCTCCTGTACCGGGGACTCCTCGACCGGTGGCGCGTCCGCCACCGGTGTCTCGCCCTCCGCCACCGCGGTCAGGATCACCTTCGTCCCCCACCCGGCGGGCTCGATCCGCACCGTGCCGCGTGCGCGCTCGCCCTCCCAGGCGACGGCGGTCTCGGGCTCGAGCCGGGTGATCCGGATCTCTCCGAACCCGTCGAGATGGCGGGCCAGCGAAGCGGCATCGCTGCACTCGGCCCACAGCTCGGGTGGTGACTTGACCAGGGTTCGGCTTGCCTGGAGCTCTGTCATGGGTGGTGGTTTCGCCCGCGCCGACGGGACTCCTCTAACGTGACCGGAGATGCAACGGAGGCGACAGCTGGGAGCCGCCGGACCGACCGTGTCGGCCGTCGGACTGGGCTGCATGGGGATGTCCGGTGTGTATGGGGCGGCCGATCGCGAGGAGAGCATCGCGACGATCCACGCCGCGCTCGATGCGGGCGTGACCCTGCTCGACACCGGCGACTTCTACGGCATGGGCCACAACGAGATGCTGATCGCCGAAGCGCTGGCCGGCCGGGATCGCGATCAGGTTCTGATCAGCGTGAAGTTCGGCGCCCAGCGCGGTCCGGACGCGAGCTGGCTCGGCTACGACGCGAGCCCGGCTGCGGTGAAGACGGCATGCGCCTACTCGCTGCAGCGGCTGCGAACCGACCACATCGACATCTACCGCCCGGCCCGGCTCGACCAGAACGTCCCGATCGAGGAGACCGTCGGCGCGATCTCAGACCTCGTCCAGGCCGGCTATGTGCGCTACATCGGCCTGTCCGAAGTGGGGGCGGAGACGATCCGGCGGGCCGCCGCGGTTCACCCCATCTCCGATTTGCAGATCGAGTACTCGCTGATCTCGCGCGGCATCGAGCGCTCGATCCTGCCCGCGTGCCGCGAGCTCGAGATCGGGGTCACCGCCTACGGCGTGCTGTCACGCGGGCTGATCAGCGGGCACTACCGGGCCGACGCCCAGCCCCGGGGCGGCGACGTCCGCGGCCGCATGCCGCGCTTCCAGGGCGAGAACCTCCAGCACAACCTGGCGCTGGTCGACCAGCTGCGCGCGATCGCCGAGGCCAGGCAAGCCACCGTGGCCCAGGTCGCGTTCGCCTGGGCTCTCTCGCGTGGCGAGGACGTCATTCCGCTGATCGGAGCCCGCCGGCGCGACCAGCTCAGCGAGGCGCTCGGCGCGCTCGAGCTCGAGCTCACGCCCGAGGACCTCGAGCGGATCGAGCAGGCCATCCCGCCCGACGCGGCGGCCGGCGAGCGCTACGGCGCGCCCCAGATGGCCGACCTCGACAGCGAACGCGTCTAGCGGCCCTTCGAGACGAAGAGCTCGATCCTTGTCCCGGCCCGGAACCGGCGACCAGCGCGCGGCTTGGTGCTCATCACCCGCCCGCGGGCGAGCTTGTGCGAGTTCACGTGCTTGACCTTGCCGACCCGGCAGTGGGCCTTGCGCAGAGCCTTCTCGGCGGCGTGCAGCTTCATCCCCTTGACCCGGGGCACGCGGCACTTGGCGGCGACCGGAGTCGTAACAGGAGTAGGAGGAGCAGAAGAAGCCGAAGACGGCGAGGGCGGCTGGTAGACGACGGTCACCTGGTCCTGCGTCGTGGCGCCGGCGCCGTCGGTGGCCAGCGCGGTGATCGTGTTCGCGCCAGCACTCAGCGGCACCTGCGCACTCCAGGTTCCGCCCGGCGCCACCGACACTGCCTGACCGCCCACGACCAGCGACTTGATGCCCGAGCCGGCGGTGGCGGTGCCGGTCAGGGTGACGTCGCCGGCCGACATCGTGGTGCCGTCGGCGGGCGAGGTGATCTGCACGGCGGCGGGCTGGAAGCGATCCAGGGCGGCCACGGCAAGACTGCTGATGCCGGCCTGCGTGGACGCGATCGAATACACGTAGCTCAGGCTGGCGGTCCCGCCTGCGGGCACGGTGAGAAGTTGGTCCTCCTCGAGTTCGCTGGGGCCGGCGAAGCGGAACCCGGCCGGGGCGTGGCCGAAGGTGATCGCCCCGAAGCCCTCGTTGGGGTCACCGTCGGGCGCGGTTATGTTGGTGCGCAGCAGGACCGAGGCGGGCGCCGAGCCGGAAGCGGGCACCGACGCGTCGGCGGCGTACTGGGTGAAGCCGCTCTGACCGGGGAACTGCCATCCGCGCTCGCCATCGGCGTTGCCGAACACGCCGGCGTAGTCGTCGTAGAGGAGGTCGAGCGTGTGGCTCTTGCCGTCCGTCGAGGACCACGTGTCGGTGAGAGTCATCACCTGGCCGCCGTCGCTCGTGGTGATGACGCGCGTGAGCGCGACCCCGGTGTCGTCGAAGCTCGGGCAGACAGCGGTCGTGAGCGGCTTGTAGGGATCGGTGCCGTGGCAGGAGACGAAGGACTCGACCAAGCGCGAGGAGATCCGGCCGCTGGTCGGATCGAAGTCGACGGCCACATTGATCGGCTTCGGAAAGCCGGGCAGGTCCTGGCTGCCGTTGTCCTGACCGCTGGTCCGCGGGATCAGGCCCTGCGCCGCCGCAGGGTCGTAGGCGTTGCGCCCGTCGATCACGACCTCGGAGCGACCTCCGAAGGTGCCGAGATCGTCGCCGAACAGCGATCCCGCGCAGTCGATCGGATACTCGTTGCCGAGGTCGAACGCGGGGTCCACGGTCGTCGCGTACGGCCCGCCGCACCCACCGGCCGTCGGCGTGGCGGGCGTCCCCGGCGCCTTCCAGGCCGCGGACGCGGTGAACGTCATGCCGTTGACGTAGAAGTTGTACGCGGTGCCGTCGTTGGGCCCGCCGGAGATCGTCGGAAGGAGCGCGGTCTCCGAGATCGCGAGATCGGGGCCGGCAAAGACGCTTCTGTCGCCGGTGCCCGCGCCGTTGTGCGGAACCGCGCGCAGGCGGCATGGGCGGCCGGCGGTGGCAATCGCGCTCAGGGGCGGCGCCGCGCTGCCGGTCAGCGTGCTGAACGTGCCGCCCGCGCTCACCGCCACGCTGTTGACCAGCGTCTTGAACTGAGAACTAGCCCCGGTGTAGCAGACGATGTCGACGCGGTCGCCCGGCCCGGCGCCGGGTGCCGTCCCGGTCACGGTCA
>DATFDC010000464.1:0-5722 GCA_035252415.1 Solirubrobacteraceae bacterium | reverse complement strand
TGTACGTCGCCCGCGGGCGCGGATGCGGGCGCAACCGCTCCCGGACTCGGATCGGCATCGGCTCCGCGCGCAGCGCCACCCTCGACAACGGCGTCCGTGACATCGCCCAGAACGTCAGGCTGGGCGCCGCGAAGCGGGTCAACGTCACCCACCGCGTCTCCACGAGGTTGCGGCGACCTCGGCAACGGGGTATCGGGAGAGGTGGATCGGACCGACAGCCCTTCCTCGAGCCGTGGCCGCGGCACTGCCGACCGTGCCACTTTCCGTGTGACCGGCGGAGGCGCCGGTTTGAGGGCGCTCATCGGAAGAAGGTTCGGTCGGAGTTCGCCGAGGAACAGCCACTTGGCCGCCTCTTCGCTGATTCCGCCCGGGCGGGGGACGGCGGCGGGCGGCCGAGCCACCGGCTGCTCCGGTGGCACTTTCGGCGGGTGCAGGCTGGGGCCGGGCGACGCGATCGCCCGAACCGGCAAGAGCCGTGGCCTCCGCCCAAGCGTCGGATTTCGGTGCCTGGCCACCGCCTGAGAGGCGAATCTCGCGCCGCCGGCACGAGCCAGCCGACCCGAGCGGGCCAGAATCCGACGTCCGAGCGGCGCTGGATCGAACCGTCGCTGCTCAGTCATGCTGGGATACCGCTTTCATGTCGGGTCGCTGCCAGGCCCTGGGCCTCCATGAGGAATCGGCGACGGTCGTGGTGCTCGAGGTCCAGCAACGCGTCGAGTGGCCAGTGAAAGTGATGAGCGAGCCCGGCCATCTCCGCGTAGAGCTCATGCGGAGATGGCCGCATCATTCCCCCTGCGGCCCATCCCGTATCTCGCTGAGATCCACTTCGAACTCCTCCTCGCAGTGCGGGCAGGCGATGACCCCCACCGCCTCGCCGCTCGTGTTGAGGCGCTCGTAGAGCTGCTGGAGATGATCGAAGTCCGCCGCGTACAGACCCTCGACAACCTGCGGGGTGACATCCGTCACCTCACCGATTCGCGTGACGACACGCGACAGCAGCAGCACGGCCAGGTACGCCTCGTTATGCCGCACCGCGGGATCACGCAGCGGCTCGATCTCGTCGCGCGCGGTGGCGAGGCGCATGATGCCGTCTCGGTGCACCCCGCCCGAGTCATCGACATAGCCGCGCGGCAGCGTGAACTCGTAGTCGGTTCTCATCACACCGTGGGGCGTCCGGGCCGAGGGTCTCCGCCGTCCGTTCTTTCTACGCGCGCGTCATTCCCTCGTGAGCGATCTCGATCTCCTCGACCATGACCTCGTTGCCGCCGGCGCTGAGCCCGGGCGCGCTGTACCTGCATGGCCATGCGTTGACGAAGCTGTAGGTGACGATCGTGGCCCCGGTCCAGTCGAGCACCTCGATCTTGCACTCTTTCCGGGCCTGGACGACCTGGCCGTCGATCACCTGCTTGCGCCACGTCCAGAGGGCGTTGTTACTGTCGACACCGCGCTTGAGCGTGATGTTGTTCCACTTCAACTGACCGGGGTACTTCTGGACAACAGACTTACCCTGTGCGTCACCGGTGGTGTGCACGACGACTTCATGCTCGCTGGCGATCCCGTCGATTTCCTTGAAGAAACCAGCTGCCTCGGCACCGCCCAGATTGATCTTGAAGTAATGTGCGCCAGCGGTTGCCTGGTCGGTTGCTGACATTTCTCACAACTCCTTTCGAGCTACTCAGCCCCAGCCTGAACCTGGAACTGCCTGATACGGAACACGACGAACTCGGCCGGCTTGACCGGCGCGATGCCGACCTCGACCGTTACCTGTCCCGCCTCGACCATGTCCGGCGGGTTGGTCTCCTCGTCACACTTGACAAAAAAGGCCTGTTCGGGCGTTGCTCCGAACAGCGCTCCACTCCGCCAGATCCGAGTCAGGAAGTTCGCGGTGGAGATCCTCAGTGAGAGCCACAAGCCTGCATCGTTGGGCTCGAACACTGCCCACTGCGTGCCCTGCATGATCGACTCTGAGACGAAGTTGAACAGCCGGCGCACGTTGATATAGCGCCACTCCGGATCGCTCGACAGTGTGCGGGCGCCCCACACGCGGATCCCGCGACCGGGGAACGCCCGGATGCAGTTGATACCGGCGCGGTTGAGGCTGTCCTGCTCGGAACCCGTCAGCGTGTACCCGAGATCATTTGCGCCGAGGACCACTTCGTTCGCGGGCGCTTTGTGTACGCCGCGGGTCGAGTCGGTCCGGCACCAGATGCCGGCCACGTGGCCGCACGGGGGGACCTGGATCGGTCGCTTCGTGATCGGATCGAGGACTTCGATCCACGGCCAGTACATCGTGGCGAACTTGGAGTCGAGATTCGAGCTCAGAACCCAGTCGAGCACCTCGTCAGGCTTGCGATCCGGCGGGGCATCCAGGATGGCCATACGCTGGCCGGCGTTCTCGCAGCCCTCAACGACCTTGCTCTGGAGAGCGCGGAGGATCTTCTCCTGGTCGGCCGCGTTGCCATTGCCATTGCCGTCACCCAGCATGGCCATGAGGTCCGGCACGCACACCATGGTCACTTCCTCGGTCGCCGTCACCCCCTCGAGCCCTTCGCGCTCCGCGGCGTCGCCCTCCACCTGGTCCTGGGTGAGAGCCGACGGGACGACCGATGGCACGCTCAGCCGGTACGTCCCCGGGAGCAGCTTCTCCACCGCGCCCGCCTCTGTCTCCGTGATCGTCACGAACTTCGACTTCTCGGTGACCGTCGTGGCCAGATCCTTCAGGAGCAGGCCCTCATGGGGCGCCTCGGTCACGCGGCCGGCCTTGATCGTCAGGCGGTACGTCTTGTCCGCACCGTTGCCGTTGCCGTTGCCCCCTCGCTTAGGCGGTTCCTCGACCAGCTCCGCCGTGATCGGCTCCGGCGCGCCATCCTTCGCGACGATGTCGAACGCCGCGGGGTGCTCCTTCTCGCCCGAGGGGAGCGCAACCATCTCGCCCGATCTGAGCGAGGCCTTGGGCGGGGTGTCCTCACCACCGACGCGGACCACCCAGCACAGGGAACCGCCGTTGTGGAAGAACCCATAGACGGCGTGCGCCAGGTAGGCGCCCTCCATGAACGGCGTCGGGTGGGGCGCAGACGGGTCGCTGAACATCCGCTCGAACTGGGTCCAGTTGGCGATGCGTTGCGGGATGTTGACCGGACCGCCAGGGGCCAGGCCAACGAAGGCCGCGACCGATGTGCCAACGCCCTCGATGGGCTTGGATGCGGCCGGGATCTCCTCTACGTAGACGCCGGGCGTCAGGTAATTCGGCATGTCACTCCTCGGTTCGTGGTCGGCTCCCTTTTAGCTCGCTGCGCAGCGCTTCCAGAACGGGGGGCGGGATCAAGCGCGGCCGTCCGCTCGGTGGGTCGAGGATCGTCGGCCACACCTCGTCGCGAGGCAACAAGATCAGCTTCGCGTCAGGCGCCGCGCGCCTCAGACGCCGGCGGAGCTCGGGAGCACCGTGGCTGTCGCCGTCGATCACGATCACGTCCGGTGTCGCGATCGAAGCAGTGAAGACAATCCCCTCGTCACTTTGCTCTTGGCCGATGACCTCGATTCCGTCGTCGGCGAACTCCTGCACGATCCCGGACCGCATGACGGTGTCCAGGTTCGCCAGTAGCACTCGCGCAATCGGGCGCTGTGACATCGATCGAACTCTGGCGACTGACGGCTCGCCTGACCAGAGTCGGGAGGGCAATCATTCGGGCAGGATTCGCTGCCCGTTTCGACCTGTCAGCCCCGCCGGCCCGCGGGGCGCATCGACACCCGCAGCTCGCGCGAGACCCGCGGGACCCTGAACTCGGTCTCGCCTTCGGATCCGTCGGCGCCACGCACCCGGCACTCGTGCGAGCCCTCGGGCACGCCCTTGAAGGAGAAGCGCCCGTCCCCCGCGCTGTGAGCCCACTTCCCGGTGTCCGGTAGCACCAGCCACGCATCGGCGATCGCCGCGCCGTCGTCCTCACCGACGAGGATCCCGTCGATTCTCTGCGTCTCCTCTACGACGTTGCGGTCAGCGCCCAGGCGACGCGTTGCGAGCTCCCGGCGCAGCACCTCCGGACCACGCTGAACGGTGACGCCGGCATCGCAGGACAGCGTGACGAGGTAATCGATCGATGCCTTGTAGGAGCCTCCGATTGCGTTCCAGAAGTCGGCCTTTCCGTCTTCCCGAGCGGCACCGATCCGCGTCGTCAGCGGATACGGCTGCGCGGCCGGTTGGGTTAGATCACCAGCCAGGCACTCAACCGGGAGCCGCTCGTGCGCGAACAGCACAGCCAGTACCTGCGAGAGCAGTCGGTGCTCGTCCTGGATCGCTCGCGCCCAGGCGGTGACCGCGTAGGAGCACTGCACCCGCAGCGGAGGCCGCGCCATCCGTGCGGCCCCGTTCTCGCGATGCTCTCGCCACTCGGCTTCGCGCAAGTCGCCCGCTTCGCGCAGGTCGTACAGGAAAAGGTTCACCGTCGGTCCTGAAAGCGCCACCGCCCATTCCCGGGCCGGTGCATCGAAGACCACGGACACGCCCGCGAAGCCATGCTGCTCGAGTTCTCGTGTGAGCAACCGCCGGAGCGACTCGTCGAGGTCCGCGAGCATCGTGTTCAGCGGCACCTGGATCGCCAGGCTCATCGGTTGGTCAGCCTACGTCAGCGCGGCCGCGCGGGAAAGGGGCGGGCACCCGGAAAGCGGGCAGACCTCTGGCCCGAACAGGCAAAGATCAACCCACCGCCGTGCCACTCAGGCCGGCACGGAAGCGGTCGAAGTCAGACTCCAGGGTGAGACGACCCAGCTTCAGGTATTCGGCGAAGACGGCCTGGAGGAGGTGGCGCATCGCGATCGTTCCCCCGTCGTCGGCCGCGAGGAAGGCGGCGGCCAGCGAGCAGTTACGGATCGAACCGCCGGACAGCCTGAACTTCCCCGCGAGAACGTCGAGATCGACGTCGTCGGCGACGGGAGCGCGAGCGGGCAACAACGTGTGCCAGATCGCCCGCCGCTGGTCGATCTCCGGGAACGGGAACTCGACTGCCAGGTCCAGCCGGCGCAGGAACGCATCATCGATGTTGCTGCGGAGGTTGGTGGCGAGGATGACCGCGCCGTCGTAACTCTCCATCTTCTGCAGCATGTAGGCGACTTCGATGTTCGCGTACCGGTCGTGAGCGTCCCTCACCTCGGAGCGCTTGCCGAACACCGCATCCGCCTCGTCGAAGAACAGGATCGCATTCGAGTCCTGCGCGGCAGAAAACAGCCGGTCAAGGTTTTTCTCGGTTTCCCCGATGTACTTCGAGACGACCGTCGCCAAGTCGATCCTGTACAGCTCCAGCCCGAGTTCCCCGGCCAGCACGCGCGCAGCCATAGTCTTGCCCGTGCCGGACTCACCGTAGAACAGCACCTTGACCCCGTGCTCGCCGGTCACGTTCGCGCCGAATCCCCAGTCGCCGAGGACGACATCGCGGTGGCGCAGGTACGCCAAGATGGACCTCAGCAGTGCGAGGGATCGCTCGGGCAGGACCAGCTGCTCCCAACCCTCACAGCCGGGCAAGGACACCGCTAGCTGCTCGAGCTGACGACTCGAGGCGCGGCGGGCCCCCAGGTGCAGATCATCCCGGCTTGGCTCGCTTCGCCCGCCGGCGGCGGCGGACAGTCGTGCCAGGCGGGCGGCCCGCGCGATTTGGGCTGCGCTGTGCCGGAACTTCGCCGCGAGCACATCGGCGTCCTCGCCGCTGACGTGTCGTCGCCAGAGCATTCGCCG
>DATFDC010000463.1:0-7282 GCA_035252415.1 Solirubrobacteraceae bacterium | reverse complement strand
CGAATGCCGCGTCGAAGTCGCCGTCCTCGGTGTCCGGCGCGTAGTTCGGGTTGACCTTCTCGGGCTTGTACAGCCCGGGGTGGTCGCCGCGCAGCAGCACGTCGTGCGCCTCGGCGGCGTAGTCGACCCGCACCAGCCCCGTAGCCTGGCGAGCCGTTTCATAGCTGTCGGCGATCACCGCGCCGATGATCTGACCCCGGTAGGAGACGCGGTCGGACTGCAGCACCTCGAGCTCGCCGTCGCTCACGTCGTGCAGGCGCGGCGCGTTCCCGTGCCACAGGACGGCGTGCACGCCCGGCAACTCGAGCACGGCGGTCGCGTCGACGTTCCGGACCGCACCCTTGGCGACCGTCGACGCGATGATCGCCGCGTAGGCCACCTCGTCCTGGTGGTACTCGACCGCGTACTTGGCCTGGCCGGTGACCTTGGCCCGTCCCTCGACCCGGTCGACCGCCGCCCCGATCGCACCCGTGACCGTGACGCTCACGACGCCAGCTCCAGCAGGGTGGTCACGATTAGGTTGCGGGCCAGCTCGACCTTGTAGGCGTTCTCGCGCAGCGGCTGGGCGTGCTCGAGCTCGGCATCGGCCGCCTGGATGAGCCGCTCCTCGGTGATCGGCCCGCCTTGCAGCGCCTCCTCGGCGCGGGTCGCCCGCCAGGGCGCATGCGCGACCCCGCCGAGGGCGATGCGGATTTCCGAGGCACGATCGCCGTCGAGCCCGAGCACGACCGCCACCGACACCAGGGCGAACGCGAACGAGCGCCGCTCGCGCACCTTGCGGTAGCGGTGACGCGCACCCGCGATTGGCGGGACGAGCTCGACCGCGGTGATCAGCTCGCCCGGCTCGAGCACCGTGTCGCGCTGCGGCTCGCTGCCCGGGAGGCGATGCAGCCCGGGGATCGGGATCGTGCGCGCGGCGCCCCGTCCCTGGACGTGCACGGTGGCCCCGAGGGCGGCCAGCGCCACCGCCATGTCGGACGGGTGGGTGGCCACGCAGTCCTCGGAGTGGCCGAAGATCGCATGGTTGTGGTGATGCCCTTCGCGGGCCGGGCAACCGGATCCCGGCTGGCGCTTGTTGCACGACTTGGTGACGTCGGTGAAATAGGCGCAGCGAGTGCGCTGGAGCAGATTGCCGCCCACCGTGGCCAGGTTGCGCAGCTGCCCCGAGGCACCGTGCAGCACCGCCTCCGACAGGACCGGATACCGGGCTCGAACCCGCGGGTCGACCGCGAGTTCGCTGTTCGAGACCGCCGCGCCGATGCGCAGCCCGCCCGAAGCCGTGTCTTCGATCGCGCGGTGCGCGCCATCGAGCCGCGCGACATCGATCAGCACCGCGGGCGTCTCCACGCCGAGCCGCATCAGGTCGACCAGGTTGGTCCCACCCCCGAGATAGCGCGCCTCGGGCTCGTCGGCGAGCAGCGCGACGGCCTGCTCAGCGTCGGTGGCGCGCTCGAAGCGGAACGGCCTCACTGGCCGGCCGCCTCGGCGATCGCCGGGACGATGTTGGCGTACGCCCCGCACCGGCACAGGTTGCCGTTCATGCGCTCGCGTATCTCCTCGTCGGTGAGCTCCAGGCGGCCCTCCGTCAAGCCGGCAGGAGTGACCGCGCTCGGCCAGCCGTCTCGCACCTCGGCCAGCATGCCGGTCGCCGAGCACAGCTGGCCCGGCGTGCAGTACCCGCACTGGAACGCGTCGTGCTCGATGAACGCCCGCTGGAGCGGATGCAGTTCCTCCCCGTCGGCCAGGCCCTCGATCGAAACGATCTCCGCTCCGTCGTGCGCCACCGCGAGCGCCAGGCACGCGTTGGCCCGCCGCCCGTCGATCAGGATCGTGCACGCCCCGCACTGACCGTGGTCGCATCCCTTCTTGGCCCCGGTCAGGTCGAGATGCTCTCGCAGCAGGTCGAGCAGCGAGGTCCGCGTGTCGATCGTCAGCTGATGGTCAATGCCGTTGATGCGCAGGCTGATGTCGGCCAGAACCGGTGGTTCGATGCTTGGCACGGTCGGAGAATTTACCCAGCGCCACGTCCGCGAACCCGGTTCACGGCGCCACCCGGTGGCAGTAGCGATACGCCTCGCTGAACCCCAGCCGCCTGTACAGCGCCACCGCCGGCGCGTTGCGCTCCGCGACCTGCAGGTACGCGATGTCCGCCGTCGATCGCGCCAGCAGCGCCCGCACCATCGCGGTGCCGAGGCCTCCTCGCCTCCGGGCCGGATCGACGGCCAGGCAGAACAGTCCGACCAGCCCGTCCGCCTCCACCGCGATTCCCACCGCAGAGCCGTCGCCTGCGCGCGCGAATGTCGCCCGACCGGCCAGCCGCGTGAATACCGTCCGAGCGTGGGCCTCCACGTCGCGTCCGGGCTCGCACCGTGCCCAGGTCGCGAGCCAATCCGGGGTGGCGCGGTCGGCCAAGTTAAGGGTTCCCGCGTCTTCGACGCGCTCGATCGGCGCCGCCAGGACGAGCACCGTCCATCGCGTGCCCCAGCCGCGCCGGTCGAGCTCCGACATCAGCGTGCCATGGAGCGACAGCGGGCTGACCTGGATCCCGGGCACGATGCCGTGGCGCGACGCGAACGCCTCCACCTGGGCAATCGCATCCGGGATCTCGGTCGCGCTCAACGACCGGCATGGCGTCAGGGCATTGTTGGACCGGCCGCGGTCGAGGCCGGGCGTCGCCCGCAGGACCCATCCGCCGTCCACGCGCTCGGTCACCGTGGCCGGCCACGCGTCGAGCGCGTGCGCGTCGAGCCGGCAGACCAGCCCGGGATCAGCCTGAATAGTTCGCGAGGAGGTCACGGAGCTGGGCGGCATTGCGCACCGAATAGTCGCGGTAGCAGTTGTTCATCAACAGATGGGTTTCGCGCGCCTCGGCGGCGTGCTCGGCGATCGGCGTGACGAGCTTTTGCAGCTCCGGCTTCTCGTACAGGTAGCGAAACCGCTCGGCGGCCGACCCCGACGTGTCGTTCCACGTGCTGTTCGAACGCCCGTGGAAACGGACCATGAACAGCTCGGGATTGGTCACCGCCATCAGCCGTGGTAGGCCGGACGCCTCGGGCGCGTCCACGCATACGAACACCAGCCCGAGCTCCTCGAGCATGCCCAGGGTCCGCTCCCGATCCCGCTCCGATTCCGTCCACCGCGGCGAACGGAACTCGACGCTGATCCGGTAGTCCGGCAGACGCTCGCGCAGCGCCTCGATCTCCGCGCGGTTCTCGCGCCGCGGTCCGAACCAGGGCGGGTACTGGAACAGCACCGCGCCCAGCTTCCCCGCCTCGTGCATCGGCCGCAGCGCGGCCTCGAACCGCCGCCACGCCTCGTCCACCGCCTCAGCACTCAAGTGCTTCGCATAGACATTGCGCTTCTCGGCCACCTCGGGCGGCAGCTCCTCGCGCAGGTCGCGCCACAACGAGCGCGGTCGGGTTGGGTGGCCGGTGAGCAGCGAGTACGCCTTGACGTCGAAGCGGAACCCGTCCGGCGTGCGCTCCGCCCACAACGCCGCCTGCTGCTCGGCCGGCGGCGCGTAGTAGGTCGAGTCGATCTCGGTGAGCGGGAACTGCGACGCGTAGTAGCGCAGGCGCTCCTCGGCCGACATCGTCTTGCGCGGATACCAGTCGGCGTCGTTGACCAGCGTCTTGTCGGTCCAGGAACAACTGCCGGTGAGAACCGTGGGCGTCACCGAAGCGAGATTACGCCGCGCTTACCCGTTGAATCGGCCGGGTAGCCCGACCGCGTGCGCACACCCTGGATCGCGGTCATCGCTGTGCTGGCCGCAGGCTGCGGATCCGCCACGCACCACACGACCACCACGTCCGGGCACACCGGAACCACCTCCAAGCACACGGGAACCGGGGCGGTGGTCACCCCGAGCGGTCATCGCCTCCCGAAGTTGAGCACGTCCGGCACACCGAAAGGCGAGGAGACAGTGAAGATCGAGGTCGTCGCCACCTCGGCTCGGCCGGTTCGCCAGACCCTGGCCCTCGTGCCGGTGTTCATCGACGGCCACGGACCGCTTCCGTTCGCGCTCGACACAGGCGCCAGCCGCTCGCTGATCTCGGCCAACCTGGCCGATCAGCTGCACCTGCCCGCCCGCGGCTCGGCGGGCATGCTCGAGGGGGTGACCGGTGCCGCTTCGGCCGAGAACTTCGCGGTCGCCTCGTGGCGGGCCGGGACGATCAAGCTGCCGGCTTCGATGATCGCTGCGATCGGGTCGCAGACAGCCGGCGCGGTCACCCGGTTGCACGGGCCGGTCGGGCTGCTCGGGTCAGACGTCCTGAGCCGGTACGGAAAGATCGCGATCGACTACGACAAGGGCCTGCTCGTGCTGGACCCGCCCGTGAAGTAGCGCGCCG
Organism: Solirubrobacteraceae bacterium; assembly: GCA_035252415.1. Lineage (GTDB taxonomy): Bacteria > Actinomycetota > Thermoleophilia > Solirubrobacterales > Solirubrobacteraceae > Palsa-465. Next base: position 2,933 of record DATFDC010000463.1, on the reverse strand, counting down.
TACAGTTCCACTCAGGGCCACCGAACGACCACAGGAGAGCCGATGGGTTTCGACCAGTACCACGAACCGCCGGAGGAGCTGCCGCCCGCGACCCGCACGTTCGCCCGCCTGTGTGCCTCGCTCACCGAAGAGGCCGAGGCGATCGGCTGGTACGAGCAACGCATCGCGGTCGAGACCGATCCGGAGGCGCTGGCCGTCATGCGCGACGCCCAGGGCGAGGAGTTCAAGCACTTCAGCATGGACCTCGAGTTCCTGCTCCGCCGCTCGGCCGCCTGGCGCGAGATCGCCCAGGGCGTGCTGTTCCAGCCCGGTGACATCGTCGAGCACGGCGAGGAGGCCGAGGCCGAGACGCTCGAGGGCGATGGGCCCGACGAGACCGCCGAAGATGGCTCGCTGGGAATCCGGAGCCTGAGGGGGGCGCGGCGATGAACCACCTGCTGCGCTCGCTGGCGCCGATCAGCGACTCCGGTTGGAAGATGCTCGACGACGAGGCCCGCGAGCGGCTGACGCCGGCCCTTGCCGCTCGCCGGCTGGTCGACTTCAGCGGCCCGCACGGCTGGGATTACTCGGCGACCAACCTCGGGCGGACCGCTCCGCTCACCTCCGCCCCGTGCGACGGCGTCACCGGCCTGCAGCGCCGCGTGCTACCGCTGGTCGAGGTACGGGCCGACTTCGAACTGTCCCGCACCGAACTGCGCGACGCCGACCGCGGAGCCGAGGACGCCGACCTCGAGGACCTCGACCGGGCCGCCCACCAGATCGCCGTGGCCGAGAACAAGGCCGTGTTCCACGGCTGGCACGGCGCGATGACCGGGATCGAGGAGGCCGCGCCCCACGAGCCGATCTCGCTCGGCGCGGCGCCCGACGACTACCCGCGGCCGGTGGCGGCGGCGGTCGAGCGATTGCTTCACAACGGGATCAGCGGTCCCTACGGCCTGGCCCTCGGCGGCGAGCAGTATCAGCGTGTGGCCGAAGGCGCGGAGCACGGCGGCTATCCGCTGCTCGAGCACCTGCGCAAGATCCTCGAGGGCCCGATCGTGTGGGCGCCCGGCGTCGGTGGCGCGCTCGTGCTCAGTCTGCGCGGCGGCGACTTCCTGCTCGAGTCAGGCCAGGACATCTCGATCGGCTACGACAGCCACGACGGCGACGTCGTGCGGCTTTACCTGGAGGAGAGCTTCAGCTTCCACGTCGCCACCCCGGAGGCGGCGATCATGCTGACCCCTTGAGCGTGGAGGCCAGCGCCCTGACCCGCTCGGCCACGGTGAGCATCAGGTCCCGGCTGACCTCCGCCGGCGAGGCCAGCGCGGGAGTCGCCGGCGTGAGCGGGTCGCTCAGATAGGCGACGTCCACGGCCGGCGCATTGCCGTGCTGGGCCAGATCGCAATTTCCGCCGGGACGCAGCGCGTCAGCCCTGGCGGCGGCCGCAGTCGCCCCGCGGGCGTAGGCGTAGAGCACGCACCAGGTGGTTCGCGGCTGGCCGTATCCGTGCGGTCCGACTAACGCCGGGCTGAGGTTGACCAAGCCCGAGTCCCATCCCGGGTTCTGCCCGGCGAAGTCGTAGTAATAGACCCGCTGGACCTGGGGCGACTCGCCGGGGAGGCGCAGATAACCCTCTGCCGCCAGCCCCTGTGCCGTGGGATTGCCGTTCAGGCACGCGGCCCAGCTCCCGATGTCCTGCGGGTTGCCGTCCGCGCAGCCGGCGGTCACGGGCTCCTTGCCGCCATCGGTCAGCCACACCCCCACCTCGGTGAACCAGATCGGCGGATCGCTCGGGTAGAACTGGTCGATCGCCGTGATCGCGCCCGCTCCGCTGGGCAATCCCGAGGCGGCGGTCGGCACGGGATTGCTCCCGTTCAACGCTGCGTAGCTGACGTCGATGTACGGGTTCAGCGCGATCGCGTCCGGCGGGTGCGGGTAGATCGCTGACAGCGTCCGGAAGTAGCCCGCGAGGTAGTAACACGTCGTGGGAGTGCAGCGCGACGAGGAGTAGTTGAACCCACCGGCCAGCAGCGTGTGGCCCGTACCGGAGTCCACTCGCTTGGCGTCGAGGTACCAGTACGCCGCCGCCTGCGCGCTGCCACCGTGGCCGTTGCCGCCGGTGGAGTGGCCCTGGGCCAGCTGGCACTGGTGTCCGTCGCTCGAGACGACCCACACACCGTTACGGCCGTTGCAATCGGATGCGGTGCTGGCGGTGGCGTAGTTGGAGTCGGGCTCGTTGAACACCTCCCATTCGCGGACCCCCGGGGCGGCCCGTTCGAGCCCGCTCAGGCCGCATTCGTATTCGGCGTCGGTGGGCCAGATGTCGTCCGGCGAACCCGGCGGAGCGGTGGTCAGCGAGACCAGCACGTGTCCCACCCCGACCGCGCGGGCCGCCGCGCTCAGCGCCTGGGCGAAGGCCGCGGCCGGGGTGCCCGGTCCGGACGGCGACGGGACGCACGTCCCGGACGCGAAGCTCCCCTTCCCGTCGTTGACCGCGTCCCACGGCACGTTGATCCGCGCGTAACAGATCGCGCGCGTGGCCGCCGATCCCGAGCATGCCGAGCCGCCCACCAGCTCGGTGAAATAGGGGTTGCTCTGATAGGAGAAGACCGGCGGGTCACCCACGACGGGACCGTCGAGGTTGATCCCCCAGCCCACTGCCTGCGCCGCGGACGGAGCGACCAGCGCGCAAGCGGCAATGCTCACCGCGGCCGCGCGCCGCCGGGCTCTGTTCAGCGCGAGGCCAACCAGAGTCCTCTGCCGTCCTTGTGGAGCAGCCCATCGCTCATCAGCGCGCGCACCACCGGGTACAGGGAGGTTCGGTTCACCCCGAGCTGAGCGACGATCTCACGCACGCTGATTCCGGGCTCGACCGCGACCACCTCGAGGACGCGCTCGCGCCGGGTCGCTCGCTCGGCGGAGGCGCCGGTCGCCGACCGCGCGCCACCGGGGCG
>DATFDC010000462.1:0-25070 GCA_035252415.1 Solirubrobacteraceae bacterium | reverse complement strand
GCTCGGCGGCACGTACACCGGCTACGCGCGGCTGACCCGGCGCTGGTGCACGCCGGTCAGCGCCGAGCTGGCCGTGGAAGGGCTGACCGAGCGCCCGCTCTACTTCGTCAGCTCGAACTCCCACAGCCTGGTCAACATCGTTACCGGCATCGCCCGCGAACGCGAGCCGGAGCTCGTCGCGTTCGTCGAACAGCTGCCCGAGGACGACATCCTGCGCCAGGAGCTGGCCCTCTTCCGCGAGGGCCGTAGTGAGGGCTCGTGGGAGAACTTCCTGTACTTCGTGGCGCGCCTGTACTTCGGGGAACGGGGTTCGGAGGCCGCCGCCGAGCGCCGGGAAGCCGAGAAACGGGGCGGCGTCACCCACCTGCGCAGCACCACCGCGCTGCGGGTGCCCGCCCAGGTCATCCCGCTCGCCGCGCTCGATCCCCGCGCCCTGGACCCGCGACTGGGCGAGATTCACGCCCGAGCCCTCGCCGCGAGCGGCGCGGTGATCGTCAACATCGACTATCCGCTCGGCGTGGCCGCGTACAACATCCTGCGAGAGGTCGCGGTCGACCGCACCGCGCTGCGCGGCGTCTACATCCTGGGCAAGGCGGCCACCCTGAACGCCGACGTCGGCGACGTGATGCTCTCGAACGTTGTCCACGACGAGCACTCGGGCTCGACCTACTGGCTTGACAACGCGTTCAGCGTCAACGACCTCGCCGCCGATCTGCGCTTCGGCTCCGGCCTCGACAACCAGCGCGCCGTCACGGTCAAGAGCACGTTCCTCCAGAACCGCTCCTACCTCGACTTCTACTACCGCGAGGCGTTCACCGTGGTCGAGATGGAGGCCGGCCCGTTCTGCAGCGCGGTGTACGAGATCGCCGACGCCGACCGCCACCCCACCGGCGAGGCGATCAACTTCTCAAAGCTCCCGATCGACCTCGGGGTCATCCACTACGCCTCGGACACCCCGTACACCCAGGCGCGCACGCTCGGCGCGCGTGGCCTCAGCTACTACGGCATGGACTCGACCTACGCCTCCTCGCTGGCCATCATGCGGCGGATCCTGCGGCTCGAGGGCGTGGTCGACGACGGCGACCGTGGGCGCGGCCTGACCCGCCCGATGCCTACGCTCCGCCCGGACAGCTAAGGGTCCATGCAGTGTGGGCTGGACATCCGGCCGCACGCCTAAATTCCCTGCTAACCCGGTCAATCCCGGCCGGGCCGCAAGCCAAGGAGGCGGGATGTCTTTGGACATCACAACCGCCCTGGAGCTTGCGCTACTGCTCCAGCTCATCCGTGAGCTGAAGCGGTAGCCAACCCGGGCGACCCGGCCCGGCCGAAATCTTGGCGATGAAAGTCGGGCCGGGACCCGGTACGGGATTTTATCGTGCTCCCGGACCTACGCTCCGACAGGATGCCACGCGGTCTTGAGCTCGGTGACTGCGTGGAGGCGCTCGAGCGCGTCGTCGGTCGCGGCCTCGTAGCTCGTGCTCGCATCGGCGTGGCGGACGCGCTTGATCGTCTCGGCGGCCAGGCGATCGAGCTCGGCTGAGAGCTCGGTGTCGCCGGCGGCGTCGACGATCGCGTTCAGGTCGCGGTGGGCGGCGAGGGCCTTGGCCAGCTCTTGCCGTCGCCCGGACAGCAGGTTGACGACACCGCCGGGCACGTCCGAGACGCCAAGCGCCTCGGCGAGGTCGAGCCCGGGCAGCGGCGCGGCCTCGGACAGGATCGCGACCGCGACGTTGCCGGCCGCCAGCGCCGGCGCGAGCTCAGCCACCAGCCCCAGCAGCGAGGGTTCGTCCGGAGCAACCACACCAACTACCCCCGTCGGCTCGGGCACCGAGAACGACAGGAACGGGGCGGCGACCGGGTTGATCCCGCCCAGGACCGGGTGGAGCTTGTCCGCCCAGCCGGCGTAGTGGAGCAGCACGTCGACCGCCGCGTCCACCTCGTCGCGCGCTACGCCCATCGTCTCGGCACGAGACTCGAGCGCCTCGGCCGCCCGGTACAGGATCTGACCGCGGTTGTACGCGGTCCGCGCCGCCCACGGCTTCGCCGCCTTGCGCGCCGCTGCCACGGCGTCACGGACGTCCTTGCGCGAGGCCCGGGGGAAGTTGAAGCCGCCGGACTCGTCGTAGCGCCCGGATTCCGAGCGCACGAACGCGCCGCCGATCCACAGCTTGTACGTCTTGCGGACGGTCAGCCTTTGCGTCATCTCACGATTCGCAGGTAAGGCCGAAGTCCGGCCGGGCCACCCTCGCGCCCGAACCCCGACTCCTTGTAGCCGCCGAACGCCGCCGTCGGGTCGAAGTGGTTGTAGGTGTTCTGCCACACCACGCCGGCCTGGAGCGCGCTCGCCACCTCGAACGCCTTGGATCCCTTGTCGGTCCAGATCCCGGCGGCCAGCCCGTAGCGCGAGTTGTTGGCCTTCTCGATCGCCTCGGCCTGGGTCCGGAAGGTGAGCACCGACACGACCGGCCCGAAGATCTCCTCGACCGCGATCCGGTGCGCCGGCGAGACGTCGGTGAACAGCGTCGGCGCGAACCAGTAGCCGCGCTCGGGCAGCTCGCACTCGATGGTCTGCCGGGTGGCTCCTTCCTCTTCCCCGGCCGCGACCAGCACCTCGATCCGCTCGAGCTGCTCGGCCGAGTTGATCGCGCCCACGTCGGTGTTCTTGTCGAGCGGATCGCCGACGCGCAGGAGGCGCATCCGCTGCCAGAGCTTGGCGATCACCTCGTCGCGCACGCTCTCCTGGATGAGCAGCCGCGAGCCCGCGCAGCACACGTGGCCCTGGTTGAAGAAGATCCCGTTGACGATCCCCTCGACCGCCTGATCGAGCGCGGCGTCCTCGAACACGATGTTGGCCGACTTGCCGCCCAGCTCCAGCGTCAGCTTCGTATCCCCACCGGCAAGCGCGGCCTGGATATCCCTGCCGACCGCGGTGGAGCCGGTGAAGGCGATCTTTTGAATTTTTTTCGAGCGCACAAGGGCCGCACCCGTGTCGCCATTGCCAGGGAGGATCGTGACCACTCCCGGCGGTAGCTCGGCCTCCTGGCATATCTCGGCCAGCAGCAGCGCGGTCAGCGGCGTGGTCTCGGCCGGCTTGAGGATCGCCGTGTTCCCGCAGGCGAGCGCCGGCGCGAGCTTCCAGGCCGCCATCAGCAGCGGGAAGTTCCACGGGACGATCTGCCCGACCACGCCCAGCGGGGTCACCTCGCGGGCGTTGACGCCATAGCGGAGCTTGTCAGCCCAGCCGGCGTAGTGGAAGAAGTGGGCGGCGGCCAGCGGGACGTCCACGTCGCGGGACTCCAGCAGCGGCTTGCCGCCGTCCATCGTCTCGACCACCGCGAGCTCGCGCGAGCGCTCCTGAATCAGACGGGCGATGCGGAACAGGTACTTGGCCCGCTCGAGGGGTTTCAATGCCGCCCACTTCGGCTGGGCCTCTCCGGCAGACTGCACCGCGGCCTCGATGTCACCCGGTCCGGCCCAGGCGATCTCGGCGATCGGCTCCTCGGTCGCCGGGTTGATCGTGGGCTCGTAGCGCCCGTCGGTCGGATCCCTGAACTCGCCGCCGACGAACAGGCCGTAACGGTCCTTGAGCCGTACGTGGTCGGTGGCCTCGGGTGCCGGGGCGTAGTCCCAAACGATCCTGGTCCGGACGCTCACTCCTTCGAGAAATCCTCACTCCGGCCGTAGCGGCCGGTCTCTGTCTTGGCGTACTGCATAAGGAGATCATTGAGCACGGACGATGCGCCGATCCGGATCCGCTCCGGGGTCAGCCACTCATCGCCCAGCGTCTCCTTGACCAGCACGAGGCGGTGCAGCGCGGCCTTGCTCGTCGACACGCCGCCGGCCGCCTTGAAGCCGACGATCCGCCCGGATCTCTCCCCGTAATCCCGGATCGCCTCGAGCATGACCAGGCACACGCCGGGGGTGGCGCCGGCCGACGCCTTGCCGGTCGAGGTCTTGATGAAGTCCGCGCCCGCCTCCATCGCGATCATCGAGGCGTGGCGGACGTGGTCGTAGGAGCCGAGCTCGGCCGTCTCGAGGATCACCTTGAGGTGCGCGTCGCCGCAGCGCTCCTTGATCGCGACGATCTCCTGCATGACCCGGGTGTCGTCGCCGGCCAGGAACGCCTCGCGCGAGATCACCATGTCGATCTCGTCCGCGCCGGCCGCGACCGCGTCCTCGGTGTCGCGCAGCTTGGCCTCGAGCGACACCTGGCCGGCCGGGAAACCGGTGGCGACGCTCGCGACGTTCACGCCGGTCCCGTGGAGTGCCTCCTTGGCCGTGGCAACCAGCTGCGGGTAGACGCAGATCGCGGCCACCGACGGGATCTCGGGCATGGTCGGCGCCGGGCACACCCCCTTGGCGCACAGGTGGCGGACCTTGCCGGGGGTGTCGGCGCCCTCGAGCGTGGTCAGGTCGAGCATCGACACGGCCAGGCGGATGCCCTGCTGCTTGGCCGTGGTCTTGATCGAGCGCTTGCCGAGCTGCGCGGCGCGCTCCTCGATGCCGACCCGGTCGACGTGGGGCAGACGGCGGATCACGCCTGCGAGGCTACTACGCTCCGGTAGGTGAAAAGGGTCCTTGTCTTCTGCGGGTCGAGCCCGGGACTGCGGCCCGAGTACGTCGAGTGCGCGGCCGACCTGGGACGCGAGCTTGCGGCACGTGACCTCGAAGTCGTCTACGGGGGCGCCAGCGTGGGCCTGATGGGCGCGCTGGCCGACGCCACGCTGGCCGCCGGGGGCAAGGTGATCGGCGTGATACCCAGCCGGCTGGTCGAGCACGAGATCGCCCACGCTCATCTGACCAAGCTGCACGTGACCGAGACCATGCACGAGCGCAAGGCGCTGATGGCCGAGCTGTCGGACGGGGTGATTGCCCTCCCCGGAGGCAGCGGCACGCTCGACGAGCTGTTCGAGCTCTTCACCTGGAAGCAGCTCGGGCTGCACCGCAAGCCGATCGGCCTGCTGAACGTGTCGAGCTACTGGCAGCCGCTGCTCGCCTTCCTCGAGCACGCGGTGAACGAGCGCTTCCTGCGGGCCGAGTACCTCGAGGATCTGCAGGTGGAGCCCACCGCCGCGGCGCTGGTCGACCGCCTCGATGCCCACCAGCACCGCAGCTACGACAAGTGGCTCGACCGGCCGGCCGCCGATCAGGTCGTGCCGAACACGCGGTCGCCGGCATCGCCCAAACCGGGCCGGATGTAGGCGTTCGCGTCGAGCTCGCGGTCGATCGCCGCGGTCCAGATCCGGACGTCGGGGTGCGCGGCCTGCACCGCCTCGACCCCCTGGGGCGCGGCGACCAGGCAGACCAGCTCGAGCTGCTTGGCCCCCGCGTGCTTGAGCTTCTCCAGTGCGTGGACCGCGCTGCCGCCGGTGGCCAGCATCGGATCGAGCACGTAGACGTGCGCGGAGGGCAGCCGGGGCGGCAGCCGCTCGTAGTAGTCGATCGGGACGTGCTCCTCCTCGTCGCGGTAGATGCCCACGTGGCCGACCCGGGCATCCGGGACCAGGCGCAGGAAACCCTCGACCATCCCCAGCCCGGCCCGCAGCACCGGCACCACCGCGACCTCGTCGCGCAGGCGCAGACCCGTGGTCGATTCCAGCGGGGTCTCGATCTCGATTTCCTTGACCGGCAGGCCCCGCGCGACCTCGACGGCCATGATCGCCGCCGCCTCGAACAGCGCCTGGCGGAAGGCGCCATGGCTCGTCCTCCGGTCGCGCATGACCGACAGGCGATCGGCGAGGACCGGATGCTCGACGAGCGTGAGGGTCTCGGTCACGGCTGCGATGCTATCTGCGCACGTAGGCTTGCGGCATGTCCCACGCGACCGAGGATCGGAACCGTCGGATGCTCAGGGCGCGCGACACGATGGACCGCGCCTACGCCCGGCCGCTCGACATTCCAGCCCTGGCGCGGGTAGCCCACGTCTCGCCGGCCCACTTCAGCCGGCAGTTCCGGGCCACGTTCGGCGAGACGCCCCACCGGTACCTGCAGCGCCGTCGCGTCGAGCGGGCGATGGAGCTGTTGCGGGAGACCGGTCGGCCGGTCACCGAGATCTGCTTCGACGTCGGCTTCGGCAGCCTCGGCACGTTCAGCCGAACCTTCAAGGCGGTGGTCGGCGAGTCGCCCTCGGCCTACCGCGCCCGGTTCGCCGGCGAGGGCAACGTGCTGCGGGTGCCGGCGTGCTGGGCGATGGCGTGGATGCGCCCGGCTGGCTAAGAGCCTGTCCGGTAGCCCGGGGTGCATGACACGACACTCTCCGCGCCTGACGCCGGCCGTGACGACTAATGCATCTGGGGGATGCATAGCACGTCACTCCCTCCGGCGGCCCGGATCAATTGTCGTGTTATGCACGTCGGTGGCGACCGGTCCCGAGACAGGCACCAAGAGAGCACGTTTGGAGAAGCGCCGGGGGTCGGCGGCCGGTTAGCGTGAGCGCCATGCTCAAACGAATCACTCATACCTTCATTCACGTCCTCGACCAGGACGAGGCGCTCGATTTCTACGTCGGAAAGCTGGGGATGGTCGTGGGCACCGACGCCGATCTCGGCTTCATGCGCTGGCTGACCGTAACCCCGCCGGACCAGCCGGACCTCGAGCTCGGACTGATGCTGCCGGGCCCGCCGGCCTACGACGACGAGACCGCCGAGGAGATCCGCGAGCTCGTGTCCAAGGGCGCAGCCGGCGGGGGCGTGATCTTCCAGTCCGACGATTGCCGCGGGACCTACGAGAAGCTGCTCGCGGCGGGCGTCGAGTTCACCCAGGAGCCGACCGAGCGCTTCTACGGCACCGACTGCGCGCTGCGCGATCCGTTCGGCAATCCGATCCGGATCACCCAGCCGCCCGATGGACCCATCGTGATCCCGACCGCCGAGGAACTCGGAGCGCAGATGTAAGTCGATAGGCTCGCGCGCCTATGGCCAACGTCAACGTTGAGCTCAAGGCGCGCGATCCTAACCCCGAGCTGACCACCGCCAGGTGCCTGAACCTGGGCGCGGTGGCGGCGGGCACGCTGAACCAGCGCGATGTCTACTTCATGGCACGGCGGGGGCGGCTCAAGCTCCGCACCGAGGAGAGCGGCGGCAGCGAACTGATCGCCTACCGGCGCGCCGACGCGCTCGAGCCGACCGACAGCAACTACGTACTCGCCCCGGTCACCGAGCCGGAATCGGTGATCGAGGCACTCGACGCGGTGCTCGGGACGCTGGTCGTGGTTTTGAAGCGCCGGCGCCTGTTCCTCTGGGAAGGGGTCCGGATCCACCTCGACGACGTGAGCGACCTGGGCAGCTTCGTGGAGCTCGAGGCGGTGCTCCCCGACGCGGGCGAAGTCGAGATGGCGCGGGCGAAGGTGGCCCGGTTGCGCTCTGAGCTCGGCATCGAAGATGACGCGCTCGTCGCCGTCGGCTACTCGGACCTCATGCTCGACGCCCCCCAGGCGCTGTTGAGCGCCGCGTCCGAGGCCATGCAGAACGCCTACGCCCCGTACTCGCAGTTCAAGGTGGGCGCCGCGGTGAAGGCGCCCAGCGGCGCGATCTACGCCGGCGCGAACGTCGAGAACGTGGCCTTCCCCCAGGGCCAGTGCGCCGAGGCCTCCGCGCTCGGGGCGCTGGTGGCGGCCGGCGAGACCGCCATCACCGCGGTGGCCGTGGTCGCCGAGCGCCTCGAGGTCTGTCCACCGTGCGGGGGCTGCCGGCAGCGACTCGCGGAGTTCGGCGGCGCGTCGACGCCGGTGTATCTCGGGCCGACGACGACGACCTTGGGCGAGCTCCTGCCCGGCGCGTTCGACCGCGGGGCACTCGGGTGAACCTGGGATCGCCGCGCGTCGGCGTCGTGCTCGGATCGGGCCTCGGCACGGTGGCCGACGCGGTCGAGGACCCGGTCGTGGTCGGCTACGAGGATCTGCCCGGATTTCCCCGCCCGACCGTGTTCGGGCACGCCGGGCGGGCGGTGCTCGGGTCGATCAGCGGCGTCCCGGTGGCGGTGCTCCAGGGCCGGGCTCACCTCTACGAGGGCGGCGATCTCGAGGCGTTGCGGACGCCGGTGCGGGCGCTGCGGGCTGCGGGCGCGGAGATACTCGTGCTCACGAACGCGGCCGGGTCGCTGCGGCCGTCGGTCGGCCCCGGATCGCTGATGGCGATCACCGACCACGTCAACATGACCGGGACGAATCTCTTGATCGGGCCCAACGACGACGCCCTCGGGCCGCGGTTCCCGTCCCTGCGCGACGCCTACGACCCGGCTCTGCTCGACGCCCTGCGCGAGTCGGCCCGCGACCTCGGGATCACGCTGGCCGAGGGGGTGTACCTGGCGGTGAGCGGGCCGAGCTTCGAGACGCCGGCCGAGATCCGGGCGTATCGGACCCTGGGGGCCGACGCGGTCGGCATGTCCACCGTCCAGGAGACGATCCTGGCCCGTCACATCGGACTGCGGGTCGCCGCGGTGTCGGTGATCACGAACCTGGCCGAGGGCATGAGCGACGAGCCGCTCAGCCACGAGCAGACGCTGCGGGCCGCGGAGACCGGGGCCGGCGATCTGTCCCGCCTGCTGCTGGAGTTCATCCGCCGATGCTGACCGCCGAGCTCATCCGGCGTAAGCGGGACGGGTTGGAGCTCTCCGAGGATGAGATCTCCGAGTTGGTCTTCGGGATCGCCGACGGATCGGTGACCGACGCCCAGGTGGGCGCGCTGGCCATGGCGATCGTGTGGCGCGGGATGAGCCCGGCCGAGCGGGTGGCGCTGACCGGCGCGATGACGCGCTCCGGCGACGTGCTCGACTGGAGCTCCGCGGGGCTGTCCGGGCCTGTTTTGGACAAGCACTCCACAGGAGGCGTGGGCGACAAGGTGAGCCTGATCCTGGCTCCGATCCTCGCCGCATGCGGGGCGTTCGTGCCGATGATCTCGGGCCGCGGCCTCGGGCACACCGGCGGCACGCTCGACAAGCTCGAGGCGATTCCCGGCTACGGCGTGACGCCGGACAACGAACGGTTTCGGGAGGTCGTGTCGAGCGCGGGGTGCGCGATCGTCGGCCAGACCGCCCGCCTGGCCCCGGCCGACCGCCGGCTGTACGCGATCCGCGACGCCACGGGGACGGTCGAGTCGATCCCGCTGATCACCGGCTCGATCCTGTCCAAGAAGCTGGCCGCCGGCCTCGGCGCGCTGGTCATGGACGTCAAGACGGGCTCGGGCGCGATGATGCCCTCACTCGACCGAGCCCGGGAGCTCGCGCAGGCGATCGTCGAGGTCGCGGTCGGCAACGGTCTGCCCACGGTGGCGCTGATCACCGACATGAACCAGGTGCTCGGGCGAACCGCCGGCAACGCGGTCGAGGTGCGGGAGTCGATCGACCACCTGACCGGCGCCGCCCGCGACGAGCGCCTGCTCGAGGTGACGCTGGCCTTGTGTGCCGAAGTGCTCGTGCCCGGGGGGCTGCAGCCGGACCTTGCCGGGGCGCGCGCGGCCGCCGCGCAAGCGCTCTCCTCGGGCGCGGCGGCCGAGCACTTCGCCGCGATGGTCGCCGCGCTGGGCGGTCCCCCGGATCTTGTCGATGTGCCCTCGCGCCATCTGCCCGACGCCCCGGTCGTGACGCCGATCGAGCCGGCGGAGCCGGGGACGGTCTCGTCGATCGACGTGCGGGCCGTGGGGATCGCGATCGTCAACCTCGGCGGCGGCCGGGCCCGCGAGGACGACGTGGTCGACCACAGCGTCGGCCTGACCGAGGTGGCCGCGCTGGGCGAGAGAGTCGAGCCCGGCGGGCGGCCCCTGGCCCTGTTACACGCGCGCGACGAGGACAGCGCCCGGCGCGCCGCCGACGCGATCCGGGCCGCTTACGAGCTCGGCGACCCCCCGGCCGAGGTCCCCGGCCCGGTCATCGAGGCCCAGCGCACGACCTAGATCGTTGATCAGAAATCACGCGGTTCCGGGCAGCGATATGGATATTTGATCACATATCGAGGCGTATGCCCAGCAATATGGATCTTTGATCAAGTATCGAGCGGCTCGAGCAGGTGGTGCGGGGCCCGCAGGGCGATCGCCACCGGGTCGGTCCGCCGTGACCTTCGCCCCTCGCGCGGCATGGTCACGATCTCGTCGGGCCCCGGTGTGTGCCCGCACCGCGAGCACCGTCCATCGTCGTCGAGGGCCGCGTCACACGTTGCGTGGACGAACAGGCGGCTGTTCGTCGCCCGGTGGCGGCCGCCCCAGCTCATCAGCGCGTGAAGCGCCGGCCAGAGTTCCCGGCCACTCTGCGTCAACTCGTAGAGATACCGGCCGCCGTGCTCCGGATCGGGAACCCGGTTGAGCACCCCGTCCGAGACGAGCGCGCCCAGGCGATCGGACAGGACGGCCTTCGGGATGTCCAGGTGCGCGTGGAACTCGTTGAACCGGCGCACGCCGTAGAAGGCATCCCGCAGGATCAGCAGCGTCCAGCGCTCACCGACGACCTCGAGCGCGCGGGCCAGCGCACAGTCCTGCTCGGCGTAGTCCTTTCCCAGCATGAGTCACAGCCTAGCATCGAGTTCAGTCATTGAACTCATTGTGCTAGGGTGTCGGTTCAATGATCGAACCGAGGCGCACGTGGATACCGATCGCCGGCGTTCTGGCCGGTGCGGGCTGGGGGTCCAACCAGTTCACGCCGATGCTGCTCATCTACCACGCGCGGCTGGGGCTCTCGACCTCGACGCTCGAAGGATTGTTCGGGGCCTACGCCGCCGGGTTGATCCCGGGGCTCGTGCTTGCCGGTCGGTGGTCGGACGCCCATGGGCGGCGAGGGGTCGGGATCTTCGCCGCCGGGACGTCGCTGCTCGCCAGCGTCAGCCTGCTCGCCGGCGCCCACGCGCTCTCCCTGCTGTTCCTGGGCCGCCTTCTGGCCGGGGTTGGCAGCGGCGCCGCGTTCGGAGTCGGTACGGCGTGGCTTCGGGAGACGTCGCTGCCGCCGTTCGGCGACGCCGACCAGAGCACGATTGCTCGGCGCGCCGCCGTCGCGATGACCGCCGGCTTCGCGCTCGGGCCGCTGGTCGCGGGAACGCTGGCCCAGTGGGCGCCGGCCGCGACCGCGCTGCCCTATCTGCCCCACATCGCGCTGATGATCTTCGTGCTGCTCGGCCTGCGTGGCGTGCCGGAGACCATCCGGCCGGGTGAGGCGGGGAGCACGGCCGTCAGGCTGCCGGCCGAGAGCGCGCGGCGCTTTCGCCGCATCGTCGTCCCGGCCGCGCCGTGGGTGTTTGCGGCACCGGCGATCGCGTTCGCGCTGCTGCCGAGCGTCGTCGGCACAGCGCACGCCGCCGACGGCGTGGCGCTGACCGCGACGATCACCTGCCTGACCGCGCTGGCCGGCGTGCTCATCCAGCCGCTCGCGCGGCGCTTCGAAGCCGGCGCGCTACCCGGGTTGATCGTCATGGGAGCCGGCCTCGCGCTGGCCGCGCTCGCGGCGCACGCGCGGGAGGACTGGCTGCTCTTCCCGTGCGCGATCGTGCTCGGAAGCGCGTACGGCCTGTGCCTGGTGGCCGGCCTGGTCGAGGTCCAGCGACTCGCGCCGGCACGCGCGGTGGCCGGACTGACCGCGATCTTCTACGTGTTCACGTATCTCGGGTTCGCGGCTCCGTACCTGATGACGGTCGCCGCGAGCGCGGCCAGTTACGCCGTGCTCCTGCTGATCACGAGTGGTCTGGCGTTCCTCACCGCGGCGGTGGTCGGGCAGGCTCAGCGAACCGTGTACACGCCGGTCGAGACCTCGTGGTAGCCCTTGGCCCCGACCGTGCGGGTCAGCGGGCTGAACGGGTCGGCATGCTCGGCCAGGCGATCGAGGGCGTAGCGGAAGTCGTGGCGGGGTCGCCAGCCGAGGTCGGTCCGCGCTCGCTCATTGACATACACCCGCTCGATGGCGGGAAACATCCGCCAGCCGCGGACTGAAAAAACATCATCAAAATCGGGAAAGAGCCGGCGGACCACTGACGGCAGGTCGGTGCGGATGGCCGTCAGGTCGTCGCGCGTGAACGGCGTTGTGGCGCTGATGATGTAGCGGCCGAAACCGAGCATCGGCGCGCGGTCCAGCGCGAGCAGGTGAGCGCCGACCACGTCCTCGAGGTCGACCCGGCGATACAGCAGCTCGTTGACCTTGAGGTTCAGGTCCTCGTAGACGGAGCGGATTTCGTCCCGGTCGTCGGGCTCGGGGAAGAAGCGCGAGGTGCGCAGGATCAGGCACGGGAGGCCGTAGTCGCGCGCGATCAGCTCGCACACGTCCTCCGCGGCCCGCTTGGTGACCCCGTAGATGTTGCGCGGCACCGGGGTGACGTCCTCGGTGATCCAGGCCGCCGGCTGGTCCTCGCCGGGGGTCAGCGCCCGGCCGAACGCGCTGGTCGTGCTCGTGAACACGAACCGGCTCACGTTGGCCTCGACGGCCTCCTCGAGCAGGTTGAGCGTCCCGGCGATGTTCGTCTGCACGAAGTCGGTGCGCCCGTGGGAGGCGACATGCGGCTTGTGCAGGGTCGCGGTGTGCAGGACCGCATCGACGTCTTTCACGCAGCGGCGCACGGTGGGGCGATCGGCGATCGATCCCACCACGGTGGTGTACGGGGAGCTCAGGATGTCGAGCCCGACGACCTCGTGCTCCTGCTCGGACAGGACACGGACCAGCGCTTCGCCGAGGTGGCCAGAGCTCCCGGTTACGAGAATCCTCACGCCCCAGACATATCAGACCCAGCTGATAAACCCATAGCGATGATTCCCAAAGCTGAGCTGCACGCCCACCTCGAGGGCACCGCCCCGCCCGAGCTCATAACCCGGATCGCGGCCCGCAACGGCCTCGACCTGCCCGAGCAGCTGCTCGGCACCGACGGGCGCTTCCGCTACTCGGACTTCCTCGACTTCCTGCGCACCTACGACCTGGCCGCCAGCGTGATCCGCACCGGCGAGGACTACCGGGACATCACCTACGAGTATCTGTGCGCGTGCGCGCGGGGGGGCGCGATCTACAGCGAGCTGACCGCCTCGCCCGACCACGCCGCGCTGGTCGGGCTGAGCGACGAGGAGCACTGGGACGGGATCGCGCGTGGGATCGACGACGCCCGGCGCGACACCGGCATCGAGGGGCGAATCCTGGTCTCGGCGGTGCGCAACTTCGGGGTCGAGCGAGCGGTGCGGGTGGCTCGACATGCCGTTTCGGATCCGCATCCCTACGTCGTCGGGTTCTCGATGGCCGGCGACGAGGCCGGGTTCCCGGCGGGTCAGTTTGCCGAGGCGTATCGGATCGTCGCGGACGCCGGGCTTGGCTGCACGATCCACGCCGGCGAGTGGGCGGGCGCCGACAGCGTGCGCGCCGCACTCGAGCTGCCGGTGACGCGGATCTCCCACGGCGTGCGGGCGATCGAGGATCCGGCGCTCGTGTCGGAGCTGGCGGAGCGAGGGATCGTGCTCGAGTGCTGCCCGACCAGCAACGTCGTCCTCGGTGTCTATCCGTCGTATGAGGAGCATCCGCTTCCGCGCTTGCGCGCCGCCGGCGTTCGCGTCACGCTCGGCTCTGACGATCCGCCCTACTTCGGGGCCACGATCGACGGCGAGTACGCGATCTGCGCCGCGCGGATGGGATTCGACGACGATGTCCTACGCGAGATCACCACCACCGCGATCGACGCGGCTTTCTGCGACGAGGAATTGAAGGCCGCGCTGCGTAAACGTCTTTAGTTCTTCAAGGGAGACGACCATGACTGTCGGCAAGGCCACAGCAGTCACCCCAAAGGATGGCCACGGCGAGTTCCGCTTCGTCGCGCCGTGCTTCGACGGGGTCGACGAGGCGCGAATCCGTGATCACCTCAAGCGCGATCACTTCTTCTGGCTCGACCTGAACGACCCCAGCCCCGACGATCTGGCCAAGCTGCGGGAGATCTTCGGCTTTCATCCGCTCGCGCTCGAGGACACCGAGCACTTCGGCCAGCGCCCCAAGCTCGACGATTACGGCGACTACATCTTTCTCGTGTTCTATGGGGCCTGGCGCCACCAGACCGACGATCCCGATCCCCTGCGCGAGGTACACCTGTTCGTCAGCGGTCAGTACCTGGTCACGATCCACCGCGACCCGCTGCCTGCGCTCGACAAGCAGCGCGAGCAGCTGGACGGCCGCCTGTTACACAGCGAGCAATTTCTCCTCTACCGCGTGCTCGACGCCCTGGTCGACAGCTTCTTTCCGCTGCTCGAGGACATGGATGACGAGATCGACGACCTCGAAGCCGAGGTGATCGAGAGCCCGAGCGAGGACCAGCTTCAGCGCCTGTTCTCACTCAAGCGCCAACTCGTCGCGATGCGCAAGGTGATAACGCCTCAGCGCGACCTGTTCGCGAGCTCGATCGATCGGATCTCCGAACTCGAGGGATTCGAGCTCGACGAGCGCGACTACTTCCGTGACATCTACGACCACCTGATCCGCATCAGCGACCTGATCGACTCATACCGCGACCTGCTCTCGGGCGCCACCGACCTTTACCTGTCAACCGTGAGTAACCGTCAGAACGACGTGATGAAGCAGCTCACGGTGATCGCCACCGTGTTCTTGCCGCTCGGGTTCATCACCGGGTTCTTCGGTCAGAACTTCGGGTTCCTGGTCAACCACGAAATCACCGCTGAGTGGACGTTCTGGGTGATCGGCGTCGGCAGCATGGTGGCCACCTGCGTGGGGCTGCTGGTGTTCTTCCACCGCAAGGGTTGGGTGTGACTCCGTGAGCCATGTTCACCGCTACCAGTGCCGGTTGGATTGGTCGGGCTCGACGGCGGAGGGCTACGACGCCTACGACCGGACGCATCGGGTGTCCTGCCCGCCGGCCGGGACCGAGCTCACGCTGAGCAGCGATCCGGCCTTCGGCGGCAACCCCGACCTGCTCAACCCCGAGCAGCTACTCGTGGCCGCCGCCAGCTCATGCCAGATGCTCTCGTTCCTGGCCTACGCCGCCCGTGCGCGGATCGACGTCGTCTCCTATGTCGACGAAGCCGGGGCGGTCATGCCCGAGGACGACAAGCCCATGCGGATCACCGAAATCGTCCTGCGCCCCCGGATCGTGGTCGCCGGCGACGCCGACGAGGAGCGGGTCCGCCACTTCATCGAGCGGGCCCACGCGGCGTGCTTCATCGCGAACTCTCTAACGAGCGAGATCACCATCGAGCCGCAGATCTCGACAGGTCATTCTCGACCTCACGATCCGAGCTCGTAGCTGACGAGCGACCGTGGCGGTAGGGTCGCGGTGAAGGCGCTGTTCCTCACGGTGATTCGGGTCTGTGGGGAGAGCTGGTGGGTTGTGTCGGTCAGGTATGGCGTGACGTGCGCTGCATCGAGCCCACGCAGCGAGAACGTTGCGGTCTCGCGGCTGTGGGCGCTGTTCAGAACGACCACTGCGGTCGACCCGTCGGGGTTGCGGAACGCGCTCGCCTCGAGGTCCGCGCGGCTCGTCGTCGTCCCGAGCCGCACCGCGCCCGGGCGGACGAAGCGGCTGTAGCCCGCGAACGCCCACAGCCGACCGGAGGAGGCGACCGTGTTGCCCTTGACCTCAACCAGTCCGGTGTTGGGGCCGGTCATGGCAGTCGTACTCGTGTTCGCGCCCCACAAGTAGAGGAACGCGCCCAGGTTCGCCGCGGTCAAGCCCGTGTCGATGTTCTGCGCCCACGTGAATCCCGACGACAGTGAGCCGTCGTCCCAGGCCGGATCCCAGGGTTGATGGCCGAATGGCGCCCACTCGGTCTGCCAGACCGGCTTGCTCCAGCCCTTCAGCGACGATCCGGGCGCGGCGAAGTAACCGTGGCTGGTGAACAGCGCTGTTGCCGCGTTCGCTGCCTTGTCGGTCCCGATCGCGGTCGCGTAGGCCTGCGCGTAGCTCCAGCTTTCGGTGGCGCAGCACTCCGCGCGCGTCGAAAGCCCGGATCGCGCGAGCGCCACGCCGAGGACCTGCATGAAGTTGGCCGTCTGCGCCGGGCTGATGATCATGCTGTCCTGGGGAACGCTGAGGTTCCCCTCGTTCTCGGGGCCCACATAGGTGAGCGGTACGCCCACCGCGGCGTAATCCGTCGCGTACTGCACGAGATAGTTGGCATACGCCTGGCGCCAGTCACCGCTCTTGCAGTTCGTGCCCGGGACCCCGCACAGCGTGCCCCCGTTGATCGCCGAGTGGTTGCTCTTCATGAACGCGGGAGCGCTCCACGCATCGGCGAACACGCTGGCGCCGTATTCGGCCTTGATCTGCTTCGCGAACCACAGCTGACCTTGATCCTGGTCGACCTGGGCGAGCGTCAGATACGACGGCTTGCCGTTCGGGCGGCTCGGCGCCTTCGGCTCGATCGTGAATCCCCTGTCGGCGCTGATCTCATTTCGCAGGATCGTCAATCCCGCCCCGTCCCTCGGGCTGTAGAGCAAGTTCAGCACCCGCTTCTGGACTGAGGCCGGCGCGTTCATCAGCGTCTTGGCCTGCCCGAACCCCTCGGACACGCCAAACCCGGCGATGCGCTGGTACTGCTTGGCAGTGTCGATCGTGACGGTGGCGGTCGAGGACGTGCCGCTGGTGGTCGCGCCTGATGAGCCACCACCACACCCGGCTGCCAGCATCGGGATCGTGGCCGCCGCACACGACGCAACCAGCCGCCCAAAGATTCGAAGCGCACGCAGCGGGAGGTGTGGCGCAGGACGTGCGGCGTGAACCAATCGGTCGTCCAGCGGGGGCGCCGAAGCCTCAAGAACCGGCGCCTGGCGACGATCACCGCGACTGAACACGTCGCTGACTTCCGTCGCACAGGGGGACCGGGCCATGCACTGGAGTATCTAGAACTGCTTTCTCGCGGTGAGCTGCAAACCTGCTTGCAGCTCGCCGCTTGTCGCTTTTGCGGCCGGTAGGATCGCAGTCTGTCGGCGAGACCGGAAATCGCGCCTAACAAGTCCGTTCGCGTCTTTCGCTATGCGGCGGTCGGCTTGCTGACGGCGACAGTCCTCGGCGCGGTGTTGAGCTCGCGAGCCGCCGACTGGCAGCCGTTTTGGTTGTTCGTCACGCTGGCCGTGCTGGGGGTGCTCGGCGACCGGGTACACGCGTACACCGGCCGCATGCGCCTGTCCGCGGGGCTGACGATTGTCGCGTTGGCCATGGCGCTGTTGGGTCCGGCGCCGGCCGTCCTGATCTGCTTCATCTCGCGGATCACCCAGGCGATACAGGCCGATGGCTTTGCCCTGCGGGGGCGGCGGCTGGCGCTGGTCTGGAACCTCGGCATGTACGTCGACGTGCTGCTGGGCGCCCTCGCGATCCGGGCTGCCGTTGACGGCGGGGTGACGAAGGGAAGCGCCGCGTTCGCGCTCGTCGTCGCTGTGGTGGTGAGTCTCGCCAACGTCCTGAACTTCTTGCTCGCCGCGACGTGGATTCGCGTCCATGACGGCACCCCGATGGGCGCGCAACTGCGGCGGAGCTTCATCCCGGCGCTCCCGTGGATCACCGCCCCCAACGTCGTGGCCGGCGCCCTGGCCACCCTCTATGTCCGGGCGGGCGCGCTCTCCCTCCTGCTCGTACTGGGCCTCCTGGGCGCGTTCTACGTGCTGATGGTCGAGCTGCTCAACTCGCAGCAGCGCCGGAACGAGCTCGAGCAGCGCACGGTTCAGCTCGCCTCGCTGCAGCTGGGGCTGCTGGTGACGATGGTCCGCACCCTGTCGCTGCGCGATCGGTACACCGCCCGTCATTCGGCGGCGGTCGCGCGCTACGCCTACGCGGTGGCTCGTGCCGCGGGCTGTTCGGAGGACGAGCTTCGGATCGTGCACACCGCCGGGCTGCTGCACGACATCGGCAAGTTCGCGTTCCCCGATCGCATCCTGCTGGCCGACCGGCCGCTCAGCGAGGCCGACCTCGAGATCGTCCGTCAGCACCCGATCAACGGCGCGGAGTTGGTGCGGCGGATCGAGGGCTACGACAAGGTCGCGGCGGTCATCCTGGCCCACCACGAGCGAGTTGACGGGACCGGCTATCCGCACGGATTGTCAAAAGAACAGATACCAACCCTTGCGCGAATCATCTCGGTTGCCGATACGTACGACGTGCTCACCGCCCGCGACACGTATCGCCCACCGATCTCGGATGCGGAGGCGATCTCCGAGCTGCGCAATGTGGCCGGCCACCAGCTCGACGGGCGCTTCGTCGAGCTGTTCATCGAGATCCTCGAGCGTGAGGGGATCGGCTTCACGCACACCGAGGACGCGGACTTCGAAAAGGAGCTCGCGCTCGAGGAGCGCATTCGCGAACTGGCTCGGCCGCAGGTCGCCGTCAGGGGCTGATGATCGGTGGCCGGAATCCGTAAGACCCTGCGGGTCGCCGAGTTCCGGGCGCTGCTGATCTCGTACGTGATCAACCGCGCCGGTGACGTGTTCGGGGCGCTCGCGCTGGCCATCGTGGTGCTCGGCGTGACTCATTCGGCGATCGCCACCGCCGCGCTATTTCTCGCCACGCAGTTCCTGCCCGGCCTCGTTGGTCCGGGTTTGGTTGCCCGCGTCGGGGGGATCGCGCCGGGTCGCGTACTGCCTGCCTGTTATGTGGTGGAGGCGGTTCTGTTTTTCGTGCTGGCCGCGGTCTGTCGGCACGTTGCGGTCGTGCTGATCGTGGGGTTGGCATTTGTGGACGGGACGCTCGCCTTCGCCGCCCGCTCGGTGACCCGCTCGACGACCGCCTCCACGCTGATGGGTAGCGATCTCATGCCCGAGGGCAAGGCGGCGTTCAATCTGGCCCTGGCTGCCGCGACGGTCGCCGGGCCCGTGTTGGGAGGAGCTGTGCTTGCGCTGTTCGGCGCCTCTCCGGCCCTTGCCGTAGACGGTTTCTCGTTCCTTGTCGCCGCGGTCCTGATCGTGTGCACGCCGGGGTTACGTGCCGGTTCATATGCGTCGGCGTCCGTTGGCGGTCCGCGTGGGGGTCGTCGTGTGGCGGAAAGCCTTCGCTATGTAGCTGCTCACCCCGTGCTCCGCCTGCTGGTGTTCGGAGAGGGCCTCGCGTTCATCTTCTTCTACCTGGTCGTTCCGGTGACCGTCGTGTACGCGGCGCATTCGCTGCATGCCGGCTCGGGCGGATATGCGGCGATCCTCGCGAGTTGGGGCGCCGGCGCGGTCATCGGCTCGACGGTGCACGTCCGACTCGCGCGCCGGGTCGGTCACGCGACGATCCTGCTCTCCACCGCGGCGGTCGCGGTCGCCTACGTCGGCACGGCGCTGGCGCCTGTGCTGGTGGTTGCCTGCGGCGCGAGCGTGCTCGGCGGCATCGGCAACGGCACGCAGTGGGCGTCGGTGGAGACCGCGGTGCACGGTCTCGTCGACGAGGGCTTCCGCCTGCGCGTCTCGGCCCTGCTCGAGTCGATGGCCGCGCTGGCCCCCGGCGTCGGGATCGTCCTCGGCGGAGCGCTGACCACGCTGTTCTCGCCACGTGCCGCATACCTGGCCGCGGGGCTCGGGCTGTTCGCGCTGATCGCCGTGGCGGCGTTTAGCCGTTCGCTTATCCCCGGCCCAACCCGCGATGTGGCGCCGGCGCTTGGATAGCGCCTGAGAGCGCTCAGACCCGGTAGCGCACTTCCTCCCGGCGGCCGGACTCCGAAGAGCGGATCACCGCGTCGCACACCTCGGCCGCCCGATAGCCATCCTCGAAGTCCGCGCCGTGTGGCCGAATCTGGCCGTGGGTCCGGATGGCTTTCAGCAGGTGGTGGATCTCGTGGACGAACGTGTGCTCCCAGCCGATGATGTGACCGGGCGGCCACCAATGCTCCATGAACGGATGGTTCGGATCGGTCACGTTCAGGATCTGGAAGCCGGCGGTCGCGCCACCGTCGATGCACACCCGTAACTCGTTGAGTCGCTCCAGATCGAAGGCGAGCGAGCCCAGTGAGCCGTTCACCTCGAACACCAGGTGGTTGAGGCGCCCGATGCACAGCCGCGACGCCTCGAGGGTTCCCGCTGCGCCGGTCGCGAACTCGATCAGGGCGGTGAACGCGTCGTCGACGTCGACCGAGTGACCGGCGCGGTCGCCGATGAACGTGCGCACCGTGCCGCTCACCGTGGCTATTTCACCGACCAGGTAACGCGCGAGGTCGACGATGTGCGCGCCGAGATCGCCGAGCGCACCCGAGCCGGCCTGCTCACGGTCGAACCGCCACGTCATCAGGGATTGCTCGGTACCCCAGGACTGCAGGTACCTAGCGCGGAAATGCCGGATCTCGCCCAGCCGCCCGGCCACGATCAGCTCACGGGCCAGGCGCACGGCGGGCACGAACCGGTAGTTGAACGCGCACATGTGGACGACGCCGGTCGCGGCGACGCCCTGCCAGACGGCAAAGCTCTCCTCGGCATCGCGTCCGAGCGGCTTCTCGCACAGCACGTGCTGGCCGGCCCGTGCCGCCGCGAGCGTCGGCTCGGCGTGCGACCCGTTCGGTCCGCAGTTGTCGAACAGGCCGACCCGCTTATCCTCCACGATCTGCTCCCAGTCCGTGACTGCCGTCGCGAAGCCATATCGGGTCCGCGCGTCGTCGACCGCCTCGCGGTTTCGTCCCGCGATCATCACGAGCTCGGGGCGCAGCGGCGGCGGCCAGGTCATGTAGGACAGCGTCCGGTAGGCGTTGGCATGGGCCTTGCCCATGAACGCGTAGCCGAGCATCCCAACCCCGATCGAGGGTGTGTCGTCGCTCACGGCGCGGGCTCGGGGTCGCGCCGGAGGACGACCGCCTCGTCACCGAACACCGCGCGCACCTCGAGCCGGCCTCCGAGGGCCTCGACGTAGTACTTCAGCGCCGAGAGGTAGAGGTCCTCTCTCCGCTCGGCGTCCGACATCTTCTCGTCGATGCTGTCGAGGGCAGCCTCGACCGTCCCGTGCTCCACACCGGCTCGATAGCGCGCGTGGGCGATCTGCTCCTCGGCCTCGAGGAGCCGGCGATAGATGCTCGCGCGCATCTCATTCACCGGCTGAGCTGAGCGGACGTCCTTCCAGCGTCTCGTTGACCCCGCCATCGAGCCTCCTTTCCAGTGCTCCGCTCATGATCCATGTAAAGCCGTTCCGCGAGTCGAATCTTCTCGGGATACCAGCGATTCCACCTCCCGGTCTTGTCGCCACCGAGCAGCATGACCGGATTCCGGTCCGAGCCGAACGCGAACAGCACCCTCGTTCCGCGATTGATCCGCGCCTCCTTCAGCTTGTGGATGCGCGACCCGTGAATGACGTCCACCCGCGGTCGACCAAGGGTTGGCCCGGCCTCGATGATGTGGTCGATTGCCTCCCGCACGTGCCCTCTGAGCTCCGCATTCAGCCCTTGGTACCACCGATCAAACTCGGCGGTCGTGACCGCCTCCCGCGGCCTGCGCATCTCAGCCATGCCCGCGCCGCCGCCGGCGATTCCCGCAGTGCCGGCGGCGCGACATCTCGAGCGTGAGCTGCAGATGCTCGACCGTCCGGTCCCGGGCTAGCTCGATCAGCTCCGTGGCCCGCTCCACCTCGCCCGGGTCCTCCGATCGGAGCGCGGTGGCGGCCGTCCCGCAGAGCATCTCCAGAATGACCGCACCGGGCTCCTCCCCGGGGTAGGCGTCGTCGGGGAGCGCCTCGACCAGGTCCGACGCCAGCTCGCTCAGCCAGATTCCGGTGCCAATCAGCTTGAGCACGAAGTCCGAGATGTGCGGCTCGACGCCGGGAATTTCCATCGCCGACTAGAGCCACGAGCGGCAGGGTTTCCTCCCCCCCTTGCCCAGGAAGCTGAGGCGGCTCAGATAGCGCGGCGCAGCAAGAGACAGCTCATCGCGACGACCACCAGCATCACCGCCGCAAGCATCGCCACCGCCGCCACGTCGGTATGCAGCGTGACCGCCACCACCGCGCACGCGACCAGTCCGCTCACGAGCCGCGAGAAGTAGCCAACCAGGCGGTGCTGTTCGTCTCCCATGCCCGAGAAACGGCCGGGAGCGGCCCAAATTGCCGGTCGCGTTTGCGCGTATCCTCGTAGTGGTCTGGGGGCGGACCGCCCTCGAGACCACCGCGACCCTGACGTAAAAAGGATTCCCGATGACATCGATCGCCGACTCGGTCACCGCGGCGGACCGCGATGCCCAGGCGCTGTCGCCGCTCCATCAGACCGCGCTGACCGCCACCGACTACTGGAACGACTCCTGCTCGATCGAGGAGCTGACCTACGCGATCGAGCGCGGCGCGGTCGGCGCGACCAGCAACCCGACGATCGTCGGCGAGGTCCTCCGCAAGGAGATGCCGCTGTGGCGCGATCGGATCGGCGAGATCATCGCTTCGCATCCCGCCTGGACCGAGGACGAGGTGGCTTGGCAGCTGATCGAGGAGATGGCGGTCCGCGGCTCTGAGCTGCTGTTGCCCGTGTTCGAACGAGAGGGCGGCCTCAAGGGGCGGCTCTCGATCCAGACCAATCCGAAGCTGTACCGGGACTCGGATCGGTTGGTGGAGCAGGGGATGCGGTTCGCCGGCCTCGCTCGGAACATGCAGGTCAAGATTCCGGCCACGCGGGCGGGCATCGACGCGATCGAGGAGGTGACCGCAGCCGGCGTGAGCATCAACGCCACGGTCTGCTTCACGGTTCCGCAGGCTGTGGCCGTGGCAGAGGCTGTGGAGCGCGGGCTGGATCGTCGTTCGGCCGCCGGCGAGGATGTCTCCGGGATGTCGCCGGTCTGCACGATCATGGTCGGCCGCCTCGACGACTGGATCCAGGTGCTGGTCAAGCGCGACGGCATCGTGGTCGACCCGGGCGTCGTGCACTGGGCGGGGCTCGCCTGCTTCAAACACGCGTACGCCCTGTTCCAGGAGCGCGGGTACCGGGCTCGGCTGCTCGCCGCCGCCTACCGCCACCACCTCCACTGGTCGGAGCTGATCGATGGCGACATCGTCCTGACCATCCCCCACGCCTGGCAGCGGCTGTTCAACGAGTCCTCGATCGAGGTCGTGACGCGGATCGACAACTGGCTGCCTTCCGGGGTTCTCGAGCAGCTGTACGAGAACTTCGCCGACTTCCGGCGGGCCTATGACGCCGGCGGGATGACCCCGGAGGAGTTCGACAGCTACGGCGCCACCGTGCGCACGCTGCGCGGGTTCATCGCGTCCTACCAGGACCTGGTGGCGGTGATTCGCGACTTCATGCTGCCGGATCCAGATCGTCGATAGGCCGCGTCCGCGGGCCTACCGATTGCATGCGCCGAATTTGGCGCATGATGCGCCAGATCTGGCGTATTATGTGATTCGTGGCCCGACAGCGCAGCAGCGACCTCTTCCCGACGGACCAGCCGATCCCGGCCAGCCAGATGATTGGGCGGGAGACCGACGTGCGCGAGATCACGGCAGCCCTCGCCGCCGGCACGAACCTAGTGGTGGCCGGCCCGCGGCGGACCGGCAAGACCAGCGTGTCCGACGCGGCGGTTGGAAGACTCGCGAAACGCGGGTTCTACACGGTGAGCGTCGACCTGTTCCGCATCGCCAGCATCGCCGAGTTCGCCGAGGCCATCGTCGCGGCGACACTCTCCAACCGGTCTGCCCTGCGGCGGGTGATCCAGCAGACGCGGCGGGCAGGGCGCCTGGTCGCCGACGCGCTGCAGACCTCCGCCGTACTGAAGTCCAAGGCGCAGCTCGGAGACGAGATCGAGATCGTGTTCAGTCCGGGCGTGGCGGCGCGTGATCCGGACCGCTACCTCGACTATGCCCTCAGCCTGCCGGGGCGGATCGCCGACGCCGACCGCAAGCAGGTCGTGGTCTTCTTCGACGAGTTTCAGGAGATCGGCGACCCCCATCAACCGTACGGCGACGCCGACCGGCTGACCAAGCGCATGCGCGCGATCTTCCAGCGGACCACCGGCGTCAGCTATCTGTTCGCCGGGAGCCTCGAGCACATGATGCGCGATCTGTTCACCCCCTCCCACCGGGCCCTTCACCAGTTCGGCGGCTTCCACGACTTGCGGCCGATCGACGCGGAGGCTTGGCAGCGTGGGCTCACCGAGCGCTTCGCCGCTGACGACTGTCAGGTCGAGCCCGGCGCCCTCGAGCGGATCGTCGAGTACGGCGAGGGCCAGCCGCGGAGCACGATGATGATCGCCCAGAAGAGCCACCTGACCACGGTCGAGTTGGGGACACACACCGTGGATCTCACGGTCGTCGAGCAGGGCCTGCTCGCCGCGATGGCCGCCGACCGCATCGCCCACGAGCAGATCACCGAGCGAATCCGCCGCTCTCACAAGCTCGGGCTGACCGTCGCCGAGCGTCTCGCGCGCGGCCAGCCCGTCTACACCGGCCTGTCCCGTGGGGCAGTCCGGCGCGCCCTCGAGACTCTCCGCGACGCGGGCATCATCGACAGTGCCGGCCGAGGAGATTGGCGCTTCTCGAACCCGCTGCTCAGGCGGTATCTACAGGCGATGGGGCCGTTCGAGTGAGTTGCGCCATCCTCGGCGCATCATGCGCCGGCTCTGGCGCATCCGGAGTCGCTACTACGCGGCATCCAGATCGACTGGCATCTCGGCGCCGTCGGGCGGTTCGTCTATGTCGATGACCACGCAGAGCTTGGGCTCCTCGAAGATCAGCCTGATGCAGGTGTAGCCGTACTCGACGTAGTCCGGCTGCGGAAGTCC
Organism: Solirubrobacteraceae bacterium; assembly: GCA_035252415.1. Lineage (GTDB taxonomy): Bacteria > Actinomycetota > Thermoleophilia > Solirubrobacterales > Solirubrobacteraceae > Palsa-465. The sequence goes on along the minus strand of DATFDC010000462.1, from coordinate 482 downwards.
TCCCTCCTCGAGCAGGTTGCGCATCCGCTGCTCGGTTTCGATTTTCTGGGCCAGCGTTGCCATGCCGGAAGCATCGCTCGGACGCCTGCAACGGAACAAGACACAGTTGTTCCAACACTGTGACAATTCATGATCACGGCAGCTCCTTCAGGCCCGCGCCCGTGAGCAGGTATGCGGCGCCGACGGTCTCCGGGCCTTTCTGGAGCAGCTCGAGGACGGCATTGCCCGCGCCCTCGGGGGTGACCGGCGGCCCCATCTGCTCCATGTACTGCTGCTGGGTCAGACCGGCGCGATCGGCGTAGGCCTCGACGGCCGGCCGTCCGAGCTCGGTGAGCGGCGTGATCCGCGGCAGGATCGACGTGAACGTGATGCCGAGCTCTTCACGATTGGCCTCCTCCTGCGCGTAGGCGGCGATGAAGCGTTGCGTCGCCTTCGCGCCGGCATAGCCGCCCGAGAGAGGCGAGCCGTTCAGGGCCGCACCA